>NZ_ACZV01000005.1:1500000-1800000 GCF_000176235.1 Vibrio orientalis CIP 102891 = ATCC 33934
GCGGGCCAAGGTGATAAAGATGCCGTCGGATTAGACTATAAAGAACTACCAAACGATGTATCGACTGGCGATGTGCTACTCCTTGATGACGGTCGTGTTCAACTGCAGGTAATGGCTGTTAGCGGCACTCAAGTTCGAACCAAAGTCATCATTGGTGGTCCTCTATCAAACAATAAAGGCATCAACAAAAAAGGGGGCGGTCTTTCAGCAGAAGCTCTGACGGAAAAAGATAAAAATGACATCAAGTTAGCCGCAGAGATCAAAGTCGATTACTTAGCCGTTTCATTCCCAAGAAATGGCGAAGATATGAAGTACGCACGCAGACTTGCTACTGATGCTGGACTGCAAACCCGTCTTGTAGCCAAGGTAGAGCGGGCTGAGACCGTCGAAACTGAAGAAAACATAGATGACATCATTCTCGCCTCAGATGCCGTTATGGTGGCTCGTGGAGACCTTGGGGTCGAAATTGGTGACCCCGAGTTGATTGGTGTACAAAAACAACTTATCCGCCGAGCGAGAGCGTTAAATCGAACTGTCATCACAGCCACTCAAATGATGGAATCGATGATGGAAAACCCAATGCCAACGCGTGCTGAGGTTATGGACGTCGCCAACGCGGTTCTCGATGGTACCGATGCGGTGATGCTGTCTGGCGAAACTGCGGCAGGTAAATACCCATTAGAAACAGTGCGTTCTATGGCAGAGGTGTGTGTCGGTGCCGAAAAAATGTCTTCGGTTAACCGCTCCGGCTATCGGATGGACTCGGTGTTTGAAACCGGTGAAGAGACCATAGCTATGTCAACCATGTTCGCAGCCAACCACATGCGCGGCATCAAAGGCATCGTTACCCTAACGGAATCTGGCCGGACTGCACTTATGATGTCACGCTTAAGCTCGGGCCTGCCAATTTTTGCTCTATCAAGAAACGAGCGCACCCTGAATCTATCTGCTTTATACCGCGGCGTGTTCCCGGTCTACTTTGATGACAAAGGAGATACCGGCTTAGAAACTGCCCACGCCGCAGTCGGGGCACTCAGAGAGCGAGGCCTGCTAGATGAAGGAGACTTAGTCATTATCACCCAAGGTGACGTGATGGATGTGGTTGGCTCAACTAACTGCATGCGTATTGTTGCCGCCTAGCACAAAGTAAATCAATCATGTGGGGAGGCGTTATTACTCCCCACACTTCAGCTCAAAGGTAGGTTTGGCGATACATTGAGAAAACGACTCAACAAAACGAAAACCCGCATCTAATCCCACTTGATAATCATGTAATAAGTCTTCTCTCTCACTCATCAATGAACTTGATTTCAGTGGTTGGTCTGGCTTGATTTGAATGATGAAGCAATCGTCCGGCGGGGAGTGTAAAAAGTCCTGCGTCAATGAGTAGGTTTGGTAGTGCACCATCAGCATATCTGCTAAGCCTGAATCAAATTTGTCACCAAGAAGGTGGCTAAGTCGATAAATATCATCAGCGCCGAACAACCATCGCCCCCCGTTGAGCAGTTCCAGATGTGCCTGTTCGCTCTTCTCTAAACGAGAGCGCTCTACTTGTTCATTAAAAAAACTACTCCAGTCTTGTTTCCACTGACTCAGTTTGTCTTGCCAATGCCCTTGAATCACATTGAACGAATCGCGCAACCACTCTACCGAAGGGTCTTGAGTAACCTCTTGTGTGTCCGTAATGAGGTCCTCTCCTTCCGTCCTGATCACCACAATGCAGCGCGCTTCTTGCCGCCAAGCCTCTTGCACTGGAATCGAGGCGGACACACCACCGTCCACATATTCACCATGGGGAAACAAGATAGGTTCAGGGTAGAGCCGAGGAATCGCACACGTGGCAAGAAGAACTCGCCTCCAGTCGTCTTGTAACATGGGTAGATAGTGATCGGACAAGCGATTCGTATCCGTCACTGCAGCGTATGCCTCTCTGCCAGACAAGATCTTGCGTCCCATATCAATATCTAATCTATATGGATAATCACAAATTTTTTCTAATGCCCAATCCATCCCCATATATTGCTTACGACGAATATATCGAAAAAGGTTAAAGAATTCGGAGTCAGTGGTGAGGTCGAGAATAAATGAGCGGCCAATACCATTCTGTCGGCAAAGAAATGCACATAGATTCATCGCACCTGCAGAAGTGCCATAGAAGGAATGAAAAGGATCAAAGTTGGCGAGAAGAAAGGCATCAAGTACACCAGAAGTAAAAATCCCCCTTTGGCCGCCACCTTGTGCAACCAGAGCATTTTTACCGCCAGTGTATTTTTTTAGTCGTTCAGCATCAAACTGTACAGCGGTATTCGTCACGACACCGCAATTTTTCATGGCATTCCTAGGCAGTGGTTACTGCAATCAGGGCATATCCAAGAATAACTGCGAACGCGGCAGCCGTGATCAGTAGGGCATATTTTAGATTGTGTTCCATAGACACCTCCTCGTTGTTTAACAAAGTAATAACATCAGTGTGAGGTATCTTCAATTAATACGCATTTTTCGTGCGGAATTATGGCGTTAGCGTCACACTTAACGTTCCAAATGTAAAAAAGGGCAAAAAATGAAGATCATCTCCCGGCTATTTTTTCCATTCTTGATTATGGGTGCCAGCCCTGTTGCTCAAGCCGATATCTATCTCTCACCTTGGCTAGGTTATACCTTTGGAGGAAGCGTCGAAGATCAAAACCAAAATGAGCTCGATTTGAAGGCTTCAGAAAGTTACGCACTCTCTTTGGAAACCGATGTCGACAAAGGGCGTATGGGGCTGTTTTACGCAAACCAACGTTCAGAGGTCGAAGACGTAAATCTCGACTCTACGATTCACTATTTACACATTCAAAGTAGTATTTACTACCCAGTACAAGATAAGTGGCAATCCTACTTAGGCGTTGGGCTGGGCGCTTCTTATGTCGATGCTGACTGGGTCAAAGATGAATGGGGGTTTTCAGCCAGTATTTTTGGTGGATTTGAGTATCAGATTAGTGACTCGTTCGCTCTCAATACTCAGCTTCGCTGGTTAGGAACTGTAGTTGACAATGAAACCAGTGGCGCGTGTAACCTGCCTGCGGGTGGCGATGGTTCTTGCGTGGTTAAATTCAAGACAGATTGGATGAATCAGTTCTCAGCCAATCTTGGATTCACTTGGTCATTTTAATCCATCACCATGCAGAATTAACAAAGGGCCAGATCAGTGGCCCTCTTCTTCTCGGCTAAGCTAGAACGAATATTTGATGCCTAACGCACCACCTATTTGCAACTCAGGACCAGTGTATAGGTTTAGTTCTGGGTGTACCTGCCCATACATCTCCCAACCCTTGCTAATATCCCACTTCAACCCTAGCGGCACACGAGCGCCAAATTCTTTGTGGTCCCACTCACTCCAACCACCGACGCCTACATACCAAGAAACCGGCGTATTGGCGTCGAACTTGCCTCTTTTTAGAATGTAGTCAAACGCTGCACCATCATTCCCTAAGGTAAAACGATAAGTGCTATCAAGCTCAAGCACAGCACTTAACTCCTGATCCAACGCCATGCCCACGGCAATATTGGTCGCGGTTGGTTCTTCTGCAAATGCAGCCGAACTTGCGGCTGTGGCTATCGCCGCGGCGCCGAGTAGAAAACCTGCGTTTTTCATATTTGGCTTTTCCTATACACAAAATAAAACAGCGTACAATTATCCAAATGCGTAGGAAAAGGATGTCAGAAACAAGTGAAAACGAGTTCAGAGGCGGGTGAATGTAGCAGGTGCGTGCAATATCAACCTTTAGTCTTCGGTTGATTAAACTGTCCTCCTCAAAAGGGAGGGACGACCGAGTTGGGGATATCTCAACGCAAATACTCTATGCCAGAGATTCCCTACTCACTCCTTCGTCATTCTATGGAATGACAAAGTTAGCGCTCAGAGCATAATTATATATAAACAAAAAAGGAGGCCGAAGCCTCCTTTTCGCTATCAGATAAGAAAGTGATTAACCGTTGTTACGGATCCACTCATCCATTTCTGTTTTCAGGTTGTCAGACTTAGTACCGAAGATAGCCTGAACACCACCTGCTACAACTACTACGCCTGCTGCGCCTAGTTGTTTTAGTTTGTCTTGGTTAACAGCTTCAGTATCTGCAACTGCTACACGTAGACGAGTGATACATGCGTCTAGACCAGTAATGTTTGCTTTACCGCCGAACGCTGCAACAAGTTCACCAGCCATGTCCGAACCAGAAGTCACTACTGCTTCTTCAGTTTCATCTTCACGACCAGGAGTCTTAAGGTCCATCGCTTTGATTACTGTGCGGAATACTACGTAGTAGATTGCAGCGTAAACAAGACCAGTCACTACCATCAAACCCATCTTCTGAGAGTTACCAGAAAGAACTAGGAAGTCGATTAGACCGTGTGAGAATGAAGTACCGTGTACGAAGCCTAGAGTGTTAGCAACAACGTATGCAGAACCCGCTAGAAGAGCGTGGATACCGTAAAGTACAGGAGCTACGAATAGGAATGAGAATTCGATTGGCTCAGTGATACCTGTTAGGAATGAAGTCAGTGCCGCAGAAGCCATGATACCCATTACTTTCGCACGGTTTTCTGGCTTAGCAGAATGAGCGATAGCAATAGCAGCAGCTGGTAGACCGAACATCTTGAACATGTAACCACCTGCTAGCTGACCGAAGCCATTGCCCGCAGCACGAGATGCTTCATCAGCAACTAGGTAACAAGTTAGTACGCCGTTTTGAGTTTCGCCAGCAGCGTTCACACAAGTACCTGCTTCGAAGAAGAATGGTACGTTCCAAACGTGGTGTAGACCGAATGGGATTAGAGAACGTTCAACGATACCGTAGATACCGAATGCAACCTGTGGGTTCTGGTGAGCAGCCCAGTCAGAAAACGCTGCAATCGCGCCGCCAATTGGAGGCCATACAACAGAAAGAACTAGACCAAGACCGATCGCTGAGAAACCAGTGATGATTGGCACAGCACGCTTACCAGCGAAGAAGCCAAGGTATTCTGGAAGTTGAATTTTGAAGAAACGGTTGAATGCCCAAGCAGCAACACCACCGACAAGGATACCACCTAGTACACCTGTATCGATTTTTTCAACGCCCATAACGCCAGCCATAACGCCTAGAGTTGCCGTCATGATGCCGTAACCAACGATAGCAGCAAGACCTGCTACACCATCGTTGTTAGTGAAGCCAAGCGCTACACCTACAGCGAATAGTAGAGCCATTTGGCCGAATACTGAACCACCCGCTTGTTCCATTAGGTTAGAAACGATATCTGGAATGAAGCTTAGGTCGGCAGCACCGACACCTAGTAAAATACCTGCAACTGGTAAAACCGATACTGGTAGCATCAGAGCTTTACCAACTTTCTGCAGGTTAGCAAAAAGGTTCTTAAACATGTTTATGCTCCTGAAAAGTTTATAAGATTTATTGGGCTCTAACGGCACACCCCCGTAGCCTTAAATGTTAGCACCCAGAAAAAATGTAACCAATTATGTCACTATAATTTCTGCCTCTAAATATATATTGGGGCCCGATAGACTTTCTAGCTAGTTACGAAATTTAGTTTCAAACTAATAGATAGATCACAATCCAAACTAGGCTTTGAAATGGATTACAGCGGCGTAAAATCATGATTAATAACAAAATAATCAATCAAGGCATTAATTTCGATGGGTAAATAAAATAGATACAGTTGTTATTTCATGTAACAAAATTACAAAGGGCGTTTTTTGGCCTCTCAAGTTCAACAATTTTAGTGAACAAGGCAATTTAATCGCTTGCGCGTGATTTTGATAACAAAAAAAGGAGCCAAAGCCCCTTTTTCACTGTGATTTAATTTTTCATCTTAAAAAAAGATTTCTGAAGTTTTCGCTGGTTTTCTGCCCAACTTCTCCTAACGAACAGCCTTTTAGCTGTGCAATGTAGGAAGCAACCTCAACAACATAAGCGGGCTGGTTCTGTTTTCCTCGATGAGGCACTGGCGCTAAATACGGCGAGTCAGTCTCTATCAGTAGCCTTTCCAGCGGTAGTGACTGGACCACTTGTTTCAGTTCTGTTGCTTGTCTGAAGGTCACGATACCAGAAATCGAGATATAGAAACCCAATTCCATTGCTGCTTCGGCAAACGGTAAGTCTTCGGTAAAACAGTGAATCACACCGCCACATTTATCAGCGCCGCCATTTTTGAGGATATCTAATGTATCTTGGCGAGCATTGCGCGTATGAATGATCAATGGCTTATTCAACTTTACTGCTAAATCTACTTGCTGTTCGAAGCGTAATTTCTGTAAATCCGCGGTTTCCGGCTGATAGTGATAGTCCAATCCCGTCTCACCGATTGCAACAACACGGGGATGCGCCGCGTACTCATGCAGTCGGTCAAGTGCAAAATCACTCTCAACATCTAGAGGATGAACACCACAAGAGGCATAAACATTATCGAACGGCTCTATCATCTCTAGCATGTTTGGGAACGAATCGAGTGTTACACCAACGGACAATAGCTCTGTGACATTAGCTGCTTTCGCTTTCGCAACAACATCAGCAATACCTTCATGTAACTCTTGATAGTCCAGTTTGTCTAAGTGACAGTGAGAATCTACGAACATGTTCCCTCGTAAAATTTAAATAACCAATCTAGGATAAGGAGCTCTGCATTAAGCCCCGTATGTAATCTTAGCTGCTCTAACAACTTTAGCAGTGCTTGGGATTGAGAATAGAGCTGTTGATAATCACTGACTTCAGCCAGCTTGACAGCTCCAGGCACAAAGGATGGCATTGCGAGTCCATAGTGGACCTTTTGAGCATCCGACAATAAGTACCACAACCAACTGAGCGACTCCTGAGGATCCGCTGCCAACTCTTTGGCCAACTTAACCGCATCTGACTGTTGCTGGCAATGCGCAATAAAGTCTTTCTCAATCGAGGTATAACGGCTCACTTTATCTTGCTCAATAAACTCGAGCGCAGCTAATGGCGCGTTGCCATTAATATGAGCTGCATACAAAGGAACCTCGCCGTTATATTGAGAAGAGAGCCACTGCGCGACTGTTTCTGAATTAGGCGGCGTTAAATGCCATTGC
Source organism: Vibrio orientalis CIP 102891 = ATCC 33934 (assembly GCF_000176235.1). NCBI lineage: Bacteria > Pseudomonadati > Pseudomonadota > Gammaproteobacteria > Vibrionales > Vibrionaceae > Vibrio > Vibrio orientalis. The sequence goes on from NZ_ACZV01000005.1 coordinate 1,507,089, forward strand.
TGACAACGACTGGTAATGGTGGGTAATAAAGCGTTAGCACGATGTGCAACCAACAAGAACATACAAGTCGATGACGGCTCTTCCAATGTCTTAAGAAGTGCATTCGCTGCTGATTCATTCATTGCTTCAGCGGGTTCAATCACAAACAGTCGAACCCCTGACAGTTGAGAAGATTCCTGAGCAATGCGGTTACACTGACGAATCTGTTCTACCGTGATCGATTTGCCTTCTTTCTCAGGTTTAATCACATGAAAATCAGGGTGACTCGCAGAACTCATTAGCTGACAACCGTGACAAAAACCACAAGCTTCTGCTGGATAGTTTTGACATATGACAGCTTGGCTAAAAGCGTCAACCAACGTTGACGCTCCCATCCCCTCTTCAGCAACCAACAAAGACGCATTGGAAAAACGATCTGCTTGTAAGTTTGCCTGCCACTCAGTCCACAAGGGCGTTAGCCAAGGGTATAGCTCATTCATCACTTATGCTTTCATCCAGCTCGTTAACACGTTAGAGATATCAGCCGCCACTTTATCAATATCTTGCTCTGCATTGACGACCACAACCGATTCATCTTGCTCAGCGAGTTGCAGATAGCGCTCTCGTGTACGATCAAAGAAGCTCATATCCATCTTCTCAATGCGATCGAGCTCACCGCGGCCACGGGCACGTTCTAAACCTACACGTGGGTCGATATCAAGGTAAATAGTCAGGTCAGGCTTAAAGTCACCAAGTGTCGTTTGTTTCAACGCAAGCATCGTTGCTGCTGGAATCTTACGTCCACCACCTTGATAAGCCTGAGATGACATATCATGACGGTCACCGACCACCCAAGTTCCACTGGTCAGCGCTGGCTTAATTACGTTCTCAACTAACTGAACGCGAGCCGCGTACATTAAAAGAAGCTCAGTCATATCCTGAAGCTGTTCGCCTTCATGCTCTTGCTTGACTAACGTTCTTAATTTTTCTGCAAGTGCGGTTCCGCCTGGCTCACGAGTATTGGTAATCGCGTCAACGCCTGACTGTTTCAGTGTCTCTAATACCGCATTAATTGCTGAACTTTTCCCGGCGCCTTCTAGGCCTTCAATTACAATAAATTTAGCGTTTGTCATTTGTTGCTTCTTAGTTGTCTTAAGTACGCTCGAACTGCGCGATTATGCTCAGCCAAAGATTTAGAAAATACGTGTCCGCCTTTACCGCTAGCGACGAAGTAAAGATAGTTGCTGTCTTCTGGGTTAAGAGCTGCAGCGATAGAAGCTTCCCCCGGCATAGCAATTGGCGTTGGTGGTAGACCAAAAATTGTATAGGTATTGTATGGCGTTGGTGTACGTAGGTCTTTCTTACGGATGTTACCGTCGTACTTGTCACCCATACCATAAATCACCGTCGGGTCCGTTTGCAGACGCATACGCTTATTGAGACGGTTAACGAACACCGATGCAACGCGCTCACGTTCAGACTCAACTGCGGTCTCTTTTTCGATGATCGATGCGAGGATAAGCGCTTCATAGGCTGATTTTAACGGTAGCTTATGTTGACGCTTTGCCCATTGCTCATCTAATACTGTCTGTAGCTTGCTCGCTGCACGTTTCAAGATATCAAGATCAGACGCACCAAAGGTATAGTGATACGTTTCAGCAAGCAGCAACCCTTCAAGCTTTTCATGCTCTGAGCCCAAAAGCTTGGCAATATCTGCTTCAGTTAAACCTTGAAGTTCATGCTCCAAGTAAGGAGAACTCTCTAAAGTTTCTCGCCACTCTTTAAACGTAGAGCCTTCCACAAAAGTAATTGAGAATTGATGTTCTTTGCCCTGCTTAAACTCTTCTAGCACTTCTCTCAAACTCAACTCAGGTTCGATAAGATAAGTACCCGCTCTGAGTTGGGTCAGTTCGGGATGAAAACGACGAACTAACTTTACAACATCACTGCTTTCAATCAGCCCTGCGCTAGTTAAACTTGCGAGTACGCGGTTAAAGCTCGTTCCTGATTCAATAGTAAATATTTGTGGTTCTTCAAGTTGAAGTGGTTGGCTGACATATTGCTCTATCTGCTGAGCAACATAGAAGTAACCTCCTACGGCTACACTAGCAACCAAAAGCAAAAATAGAGTGATTTTCTTGATCACGAGTCGATCATCTCCTGAATTCGTTTTGTAATTTTTCCAATATCAAAGCTTGTGGAACCTATACGGGTAATTGGCGCAACGCCGAGCACCGAGTTAGAGACAAACACTTCATCAGCTGATAGCACATCTTCGAGTTTGAAGTCGCCAATCGAAGCTTTGAGCGATAGGTCACCTAACTGCTCTAATACAACCCGCCTCATCACGCCATTTACCCCAGCATTTCTAAGGTCTGGGGTAAACAGGCTCGAATCTTTGACCCAAAATAGATTCGCCATCGTTGTTTCGACTACATTGTCACAGATATCGAGAACAATACCATCTGCAAAGCCGCCTTTATCCAGCTCTGCTTTAGCGAGAACTTGTTCAAGACGGTTGTTATGTTTATGTCCAGCGAGTAATGGGTTGTGGCCGAGCCGAGTGCGACAGATTCCAAGCTCTAATCCTCTGCTCACCCATTGTTCATAGTGAGGAGGATAAATAAAGTCGCTAATAGTAACATTTGGTGAGGCTACTTGAGTAGGGCTATATCCCCTCCCCCCTTCTCCGCGACTAATATGCAATTTCACACCAGCTTTAACATCTGATTTCACAGCCTGTTGTAACCAGTTCTCGACTTGATGCCAGTCGGGTCGAGGGATAGTAAGTAGATCCAAACAGGCATTCATTCTCTCTATGTGTCTTGACCAGTGTTGGATGCAACCACCTCGCGTCAACATCGTGGTAAAGCAGCCATCGCCATATTGAAATGACCGATCAGACAATGAAACCGAGTCAGCAGGTTTTCCATTAAGCCAAAACATAGTGAGTCCTTGCATCGAATTTATAGGGGTATTAAATAACAAAACGGCTTAATGCCAAAGCATTAAGCCGTTTAATTAGACTCAGTTAAACAGTTCTTTAGATTTTTTTAAATACTAAAGAGCCGTTAGTACCACCGAAACCGAATGAGTTACAAATAGCGTAATCCATTTGTACTTCTTTTGCAGTGTGTGGAACTAGGTCGATATCTTCCAGACCTTCAGCGCGGTTATCTAGGTTGATTGTTGGTGGAACAATCTGATCAACCAAAGACATAACAGTAATGATTGCTTCAACCGAGCCAGCTGCACCTAATAGGTGACCTGTCATAGATTTGGTTGAAGACACTTTAACCTGTTTAACGCCTTCTTCACCTAGAGCACGACGAACACCTTTAATTTCTGCAACATCGCCTGCTGGTGTTGATGTACCGTGAGCGTTCACGTAACCAACTTGAGTACCAACGATACCTGCGTCACGCATTGCCGCTTCCATAGCCAGTGCACCACCAGAACCATCTTCAGATGGAGAAGTCATATGGTAAGCATCACCAGACATACCGAAACCAACAAGTTCAGCGTAGATCTTAGCGCCACGAGCTTTAGCATGTTCGTACTCTTCAAGAACCATCATACCTGCGCCATCACCAAGAACGAAACCGTCACGGTCTACGTCCCATGGGCGTGAAGCTTTTTGAGGCTCATCATTACGAGTAGACAATGCTTTAGCTGCGCCAAAACCAGCCATACCTAGCGGAGTTGATGCTTTTTCTGCACCACCAGCAACCATTGCTTCTGCGTCACCGTATGCGATCATACGTGCCGCGTGACCAATGTTATGAAGACCTGTTGTACACGCCGTCGAGATCGCGATATTAGGACCGCGAAGACCACGCATAATAGATAAGTTACCTGCAACCATGTTAACGATGGTTGATGGAACGAAGAACGGGCTAACCTTACGAGGGCCCTTACCAACTAGCGCTGCATGGCCAGTTTCAATCAGGTCTAGACCACCAATGCCTGAACCGATCGCTACACCAACTCTTGGTGCGTTTTCTTCGTTGATTTGTAAACCAGAGTCATCTAGAGCTTGGATACCTGCTGCGATACCGTACTGGATAAATAGATCCATTTTACGTGCATCTTTCTTTGACATGTATTCAGTACAGTCAAAATCTTTAACAAGACCCGCAAAGCGAGTTGAGAAGTTTTCAGCATCAAAATGTTCGATATTAACGATACCACTTTGACCTGCTAGCAGGGCTTTCCAAGATGATTCTACGGTGTTGCCTACCGGTGACAACATACCCATGCCAGTGACAACAACACGACGCTTGGACACGATATTATTCTCCGGAAAATGAAATGATTCTATGGAAGGATAGAAGGGTTTAAAAGAACACAGGCGGCCAGAAGGCCGCCTGGGAGAGATATTACTGAGCGCTGTTTACGTAGTCGATTGCAGCTTGAACAGTAGTGATTTTCTCAGCTTCTTCGTCTGGAATCTCAGTGTCGAATTCTTCTTCTAGAGCCATTACTAGTTCAACAGTGTCTAGAGAATCAGCACCTAGATCATCAACGAATGAAGCTTCGTTTTTAACTTCAGCTTCGTCTACACCTAGCTGTTCAACAATGATTTTCTTTACGCGTTCTTCGATGTTGCTCATTTTTTCTTTTCCTTTACAGATTTCGCTCAATGCGATGATTCAGTAGTTTATTCGAACTACTGAAAGTTGCAAGAGGGACCTTGCTGGTCAAACCACAATTTTAGCGATTTTAACCGAAATTCAATACATTTTTGACTTAAATCATGCACAAATCTTGTGCAGGATAGTGTCAATAATCTCAAACTATAGGCTACTTTCCTTACAAAAAATAGCCTAGTTGATGACATTAAGTGCAAATTAACACGATTGCAGAGGTTTGAGTGAAAATTAATGAAAAAGTTCACAATTCTCTCTACGAAAGCGTTTTACACCATGTACATACCGCCATTTACATGCAAAGTTTCACCAGTAATGTACGCCGCCTCTGGAGAAGCTAGGAATACAACTGCTGAAGCAATCTCACGTGGGTCACCCAAACGACCTGCTGGTACGTTAGATAGAGTTGCTGCACGTTGGTCGTCATTCAGTGCTTTAGTCATATCTGTTTCGATAAAACCAGGAGCTACTGTGTTGACTGTCACGCCACGAGATGCAACTTCACGAGCCATCGATTTAGTGAAACCAATTACGCCCGCTTTTGCTGCGGCATAGTTGGCTTGACCTGCGTTACCCATAGTACCGACAACTGAACCTACGTTGATGATGCGACCAGCGCGTTTTTTCATCATGCCACGTAGAACCGCTTTAGACATGCGGAAGATTGGCGTTAAGTTAGTGTCGATGATGTCATCCCACTCTGAATCTTTCATGCGCATAAGTAGGTTGTCGCGTGTGATACCAGCATTGTTCACTAGGATATCAATTGCACCAAACTCATCGTTGATCGTTTTCAGCGTTGCTTCGATAGACTCTACATCTGTTACGTTTAGTGCAAGACCTTTACCGTTCTCACCAAGGTACTCGCTGATTGCAGCCGCGCCGCCTTCAGAAGTTGCAGTGCCAATAACCTTTGCACCACGCTCTACAAGCAGTTCAGCGATAGCACGACCGATACCACGGCTTGCACCAGTAACTAGAGCAACTTTGCCTTCTAGGTTCATCATGTTCGTTATTCCTTTGTTCTTAAATTACTTAGCAGCGTCTAGAGATGCAGTATCATTTACCGCAGCGCCACTTAGTGTCTTAACAATTCGTTTTGTTAGGCCAGTTAGAACTTTACCAGGGCCAAGCTCTAGTAATTTCTCTACACCTTGTTCGCTCATTAGCTGTACGCTCTCAGTCCAACGAACTGGGCTGTATAGCTGGCGTACAAGTGCGTCTTTAATTTTCGCTGGATCCGTTTCTGCCACAACGTCTACGTTGTTGATAACAGGCAGTTGAGGTGCATTGAACTCTAGTGCTTCAAGAGCAACAGCTAGCTTGTCCGCTGCCGGCTTCATTAGCGCACAGTGTGAAGGTACTGATACTGGAAGAGGCAGAGCACGCTTAGCGCCCGCTTCTTTACACAGTGCTCCTGCACGCTCTACTGCATCTTTGCTGCCTGCGATAACCACCTGACCTGGAGAGTTGAAGTTTACTGGTGAAACAACTTCGCCTTGCGCTGCTTCTTCACACGCTTTGGCAATAGACTCATCATCAAGACCGATAATTGCGAACATTGCACCAGTACCTGCTGGTACCGCTTCTTGCATTAGTTCACCACGAAGCTGAACAAGTTTGATCGCTTCTTTAAAATCGATAACGCCAGCACATACTAGTGCTGAGTATTCGCCTAGGCTGTGACCCGCTAGATTTGCTGGTTGCTCAAGGCCAAGCTCTTGCCATACACGCCAAATAGCAACAGAAGATGCTAACAATGCTGGTTGAGTACGATGCGTTTGATTGAGATCTTCAGCAGGACCATTTTGAACCAATGCCCATAGGTCGTAGCCTAGAGCGTCAGACGCTTCAGCAAATGTTTGTTTAACTACGTCATACTGCTCGCCAAGCTCAGCAAGCATACCGACAACTTGTGAACCTTGACCTGGAAATACAATAGCAAACTTGCTCATTTTCTTTTCCTTAAAACAAAGTAAGAAAGATAAGATGCCGTTGGCGCATCTTAAATTTTAATCTTGATATTAATACTTAGAACTTGACTAGAGCAGAACCCCAAGTGAAGCCGCCACCAAACGCTTCGAGCAGTAACGTTTGACCACGCTTAATACGACCATCACGTACAGCCTCATCTAGCGCTGTAGGAACAGTCGCCGCAGATGTATTACCGTGCTTATCAAGCGTAATTACTACTTGGTCTAGTGACATCGACAGCTTTTTCGCCGTCGCTGAAATAATGCGGTAGTTGGCTTGGTGTGGCACTAACCAATCTAGCTCAGACTTGTGCATATCGTTTGCAGCAAGCGTATCTTTAACGAGCTTAGACAGTTGCGTTACCGCTACTTTGAATACTTCGTTGCCAGCCATATGTAACCATTTGTCAGCATCTTTGCCGCGCTCAGGTACTTCAAGGCTGAGTAGCTCGCCGAATCGACCATCTGAATAAATGTGTGTCGATAGAATGCCCGGCTCTTCACTTTGACCAACCACAACCGCGCCCGCTGCATCACCAAATAGAATGATCGTTGAACGGTCTGTAGGATCACAAGTTTTAGAGAGCGCATCGGCACCAATAACAAGCACATTTTTGCACATGCCCGATTTAATATGCTGATCAGCCACTGACAATGCGTAAACAAATCCTGAACACGCCGCTGCTAAATCAAACGCTGGACAGCCTTTGATCTCAAGCTTAGCCTGAACCTGACACGCAGATGATGGGAATGTATGGCTGCCGCTCGTGGTAGCAACGATAATAAGGTCGATATCGTCCTTATCAATGCCCGCCATTTCAATCGCGTTTTTCGCAGCGAAGTAACCCATGTCGGCTACTGTTTCATTTTCAGCAGCAATGCGACGTTCTTTAATACCAGTACGAGTGACAATCCACTCATCACTTGTATCTACCATTTTCTCTAGGTCTGCGTTTGAACGCACCTGAGATGGCAGGTAGCTGCCAGTACCTAAAATTTTGCTATACATGAAGACTAATAATGCCTCTCGAGTAAAACCGCTTCCAAACGATCGCTAATACGGTTTGGTACTTGTCGTTGGACCTCATGCAGCGCCTCACCAATTGCATTGATGACTGCGCCTACATCAGCACTTCCGTGGCTTTTTATGACAATGCCGCGCAATCCTAGCAAACTTGCGCCATTATACTGGTCGGGGTTCAATGTTTTTAGCTCATTAAATAAGCTAGAAAATAATTTTCTTGCAATCCAACCCTTTATAGATGAGGCCATCATATGCGATTTCAACTTATCTATAAACAGTTGGGCTGTCCCTTCACACGCTTTAAGACAGACGTTTCCGACAAAACCATCACAAACAACAACATCTGCAGCATCATGAAGAAGTTGATTTCCTTCAATATAGCCAACGAAGTTTACCGATTTGGTTTGAGACAGCATTTCAGCACAGCGCTTGACAAGATCATTACCTTTTATTTCTTCAGCACCTATGTTGAGGATTGCGACTCTCGGTGGTCGTTGTAGATATTGCTCCGCCAATGCACTGCCCATGACAGCAAACTGGAATAGAGAGTCTGCATCACTGGAAACATTCGCACCTAAATCTAGCATCCAAGTACGAGCACCTGAGGCGGTGGGTAAGGCAGAAATAAGTGCAGGGCGTTCAATACCAGGCAGCAACTTGAGTTTAAATCGAGACAAAGCCATTAAAGCGCCGGTATTACCGCAGCTAACACAAGCATCAGCTTGGCTATCGGCAACCAGCTCAATCGCTGTTCCCATTGAACTGCCTTGACTGTTTCTTAGTGCAAGAGAAGGTTTTTCGGAATTAGAGATCACTCGGTCCGTGTGTTGAATACTCAAACGAGGATTCGTCTGAAAACCAAGCGAAGATAATTGAGACGTGATCTGAGATTGATCACCAATAAGGACCACTTTTAGCTCTGGGAAATGCGACAGTGCCTGCACGGCGGCAGGCACTGTGACGCGAGGACCGAAGTCCCCGCCCATTGCATCAAGTGCAACGGTTATATTTTGCAAAGGTCAACCTTACTTGTTGATAACCTTTTTGCCACGGTAGTAACCTTCAGCAGTTACGTTGTGGCGTAGGTGAGTTTCACCTGAAGTTGCGTCTACAGAAAGTGCTGCTGTAGTTAGGGCATCGTGTGAACGACGCATACCACGCATTGAACGTGATTTCTTGCTCTTTTGTACGGCCATTGACCCTACTCCTATGTAAGTATTAAAGAATTACTTCTTTAAGCTTTTTAAAACGTCAAATGGATTCGGCTTCTCTTCTTCCACAATTTCTTCTGGAATCTCGCCAAACACCATATTATCTGAATCAACGCTACAATCCGCTTCTTCGTGCATTGCTATTTGAGGCAAGTTTAGAATGAACTCGTCTTCAACTAACTGTATTAGGTCTAACTCACCGTACTCGTTCAGATCTACCAAATCGTACTCTTCCGGTGCTTCCTCTTCAGTCTTTTCACCGCGATACGGTGTATAGGTGAATTGGACATCGCACTCATGTGCGAAAACCTCATTACAGCGCTGACACTCTAAGTCGACTTCGATGTTAGCTTTACCAGAGATAACAACGAGTCGCTGCTCATCTAAGTCAAATGACAGTGACACTTGGGCGTCGCGTTTAACGCCTTCGACTGATTCCAATAAGCGCTTAAAGAGACTAACTTGAATAATACCTTCAACATCTAGTCGCTTTTGAGCTGAGCGTGTCGGATCAATCGTACGCGGTATTTTTACCTTTTGCATAGGGCGCGAATTCTATCTTCCAAATCGTTTATAGTCAAAGAAAAAGGGCAAAAAGTTATACTTTTTTTCCTTATCAGCGAGAGAGCTAGTATCACAACCATAATATCGATTAAGCTCACACTAACCCGCCGTTAGATTGTAAATTAAAATGCAGAATTACCAACTAGTTTTAGCTTCAACCTCACCATACCGACAACAACTGCTCAATAAACTAGCAGTAGAATTTACGACCGCATCGCCCGAGTTTGATGAGACTCCATTCGAAAATGAAAGTCCAATCGAGCTGGTAACACGCCTCGCCAAAGGCAAAGCGCAGTCATGCGCACTCACAAAACCAAGTTTAGTGATAGGTAGCGATCAAGTTTGCATCATTAACGGCAAAATCATCGGTAAACCTCACACGCGCGAAAAAGCGATCGAGCAGCTCAGCGAACAAAGTGGTCAATCGATTCAGTTTTATACTGGCTTAGCACTATATAATTCGCACACGAAGAAAATAGAGGTAAAGGTCGATACATTTACGGTTCATTTCCGTCAACTGACTGAAAAACAAATCGCCAATTATGTGGATAAAGAACAACCGTTCTTTTGCGCAGGCAGCTTTAAAAGCGAAGGGTTAGGCATCGCACTGTTTGAACGACTAGAAGGCAAAGATCCGAACACCTTGGTCGGGCTTCCGCTGATAGATTTAGTGGATATGCTCGAATCTCAAGGGTTTGAGGTGCTTTAATACCCAGCAGAAAAAACAAAGGGAGACGCTGTTACGTCTCCCCTTTTATATGACCAGCCACTCAATCCGTCATTCCATAGAGCGACGAAGGAGTGAGTAGGGAATCTCCTGCAGTGATCCACTTGCTTTAAAAGATTCCCAACTCGGTCGTTCCTCCCTCTCGGGAATGACAACCTATCAGCTAACGAACTATTTGTTTAGCTTACGCAACCCAACCAATGCTTTCTCTAGCTTAGGCTCCATTGGCGCATTAATCTCCATCCACTCGTCATTCGACGGGTGTTGAAACTTGATATTAGCCGCATGCAAGAACAAGCGGTCTAACCCAACCTGCCCTGTGTAAGCATCAAATCGACGATCGCCATAGCGATCATCCCACGCGATAGGATGGCCTGTATATTGTGTATGTACACGAATCTGGTGCGTACGCCCGGTAATTGGGCTTGCTTGAATCAAGGTTGCCTCGGCAAACTTTTCCAGAATCTTAAAACGAGTTTCTGACGGTTTACCATTCGGGTTAACACGTACAATGCTGTTGACTTCATTTTTCAGCAATGGCGCATTGACCACTTTACAGTTTGCTTTCCATTGACCCATCACCAAAGCGAAGTAAAACTTCTTGACTGTCTTTTCACGGAACTGGGCTTGTAAGTGACGTAATGCAGAGCGCTTCTTCGCAACCAGGAGTATCCCTGATGTATCACGGTCGATACGATGTACCAGTTCTAAAAATCTAGCCTCTGGACGCAGAGCTCGTAGTGCTTCAATCGCGCCAAACTTAAGTCCGCTGCCACCGTGAACCGCTGTACCTGAAGGTTTATTAAGAATCAGCATATGATCGTCTTCATGAATAATCATATATTCTAGTTCTGCGACCTTATTGAGCTTAGTGCTCGGTGCCGCTTCTTCCGGTTTCTCTTCGATGGTCACTGGCGGGATACGAACCAAATCACCTGCTTTTAGTTTGTATTCGGCCTTAATGCGTTTTTTATTTACACGCACCTCTCCCTTACGCAGGATTCGATAAACCATGCTTTTAGGAATACTTTTCAATTGGTTGCGTAAGAAGTTATCAATACGCTGACCTGCCATGTCTTCGTCAATGTCGACGAATTGGACTTTTGTTCTAATTTCGCTCATGCGTTTATTCTAACACCCTAACTTGCGCAGAATCACATTTTCTTCGCAACAAAATGGAAAACAGCTCAATAAGAGTGAATTCCAAATCCTCTACGGATAAAAATCCATCAAATTTATTGTAAATATCAAAAAAGAGCTCAATAACACCGATAAAACAAATACTTATAGAAAATAAAATCAGCTTTTTCAGCGATTTATTATAAAGCAGATTGCTGAGTTTAATGGGTACTGCTATAGTTCACACCTGCAATATATGAGTTGGTTGCATTTTAAACAAACCTTCCCATATTTTGAGCAATAGATTGAGTAGCTCGCTAATTTACCAAAATGCTGCATACGGCGTAAGACATTTTTGAAATTGGCAATCTTGTCACCTACTCGTCGTACATCATGTTGAGTATTTTCCGCCGATTATGCGGCTTACAAGCTGAACGAGAAAAGCTTGTGAGACTGAAGTGCCCCAAGAGCATCCCTCCAGCCGGGAGGCTGCAACGATTAAGCCATGGGATCAGGCACCGTGAATGCGACCGAAATGACAAGAACAAAACAAAAGAATGACAACGAGATTTATCAATGAAAAGAATGTTAATTAACGCAACTCAAAAAGAAGAGTTGCGTGTTGCTTTAGTTGATGGGCAGCGCTTATACGATTTGGATATCGAAAGCCCTGGTCATGAATCTAAAAAAGCAAATATCTACAAAGGACGTATCACACGCATCGAACCAAGCCTAGAAGCGGCTTTTGTTGACTATGGTGCAGAAAGACACGGTTTCCTCCCTCTTAAAGAAATTGCCCGCGAATACTTCCCTGAAGGTTATACCTACCAAGGCCGTCCAAGCATTAAAGAAGTGCTAACCGAAGGCCAAGAAGTAATCGTACAAGTTGAAAAAGAAGAACGTGGTAGCAAGGGCGCTGCTCTTACAACGTTCATCTCTCTCGCTGGTAGTTATCTGGTTCTTATGCCAAACAACCCTCGTGCAGGCGGTATTTCTCGTCGTATCGAAGGTGATGAGCGTACTCAACTTAAAGCTGCACTAAGTACTTTGGAACTGCCTCAGGGCATGGGCCTAATCGTACGTACAGCTGGTGTTGGTAAAAGCGCTGAAGAGCTTGAGTGGGATTTAAACGTACTTCTGAATCACTGGGGCGCAATCAAGCAAGCTTCTGACTCTAACGCTGCACCTTTCTTGATTCACCAAGAGAGTAACGTGATCGTTCGCGCTATCCGTGACTATTTGCGTCGCGATATTGGCGAAATCCTTATCGACAGCAACACAATTTACGAGCGCGCACTTGAGCACATCAGCTTAATTCGCCCGGACTTCGTAAGCCGTGTTAAGAAATACGATGGCGAAGTACCCCTATTTAGCCACTACCAAATCGAAAGTCAGATCGAATCTGCGTTCCAGCGTGAAGTTCGTCTGCCTTCAGGTGGTTCAATCGTAATCGACCCAACAGAAGCGTTAACTTCAATCGATATCAACTCTGCTCGTGCAACGAAAGGTGGTGATATTGAAGAAACAGCTCTAAACACTAACTTAGAAGCTGCTGAAGAGATTGCTCGCCAACTACGTCTACGTGATTTAGGTGGTCTAGTTGTTATCGACTTTATCGACATGACGCCTGTGCGTCACCAGCGTGAAGTTGAAAACCGTCTACGTGATTCTGTTCGTATGGATCGCGCTCGTGTACAAATCGGCCGAATTTCTCGTTTTGGTCTATTGGAAATGTCACGTCAGCGTCTGAGCCCATCTCTTGCAGAAGCTAGTCACCACATCTGTCCTCGCTGTACAGGTACTGGTGTCGTTCGTGACAACGAATCATTAGCGCTATCTGTTCTTCGTCTTATCGAAGAAGAAGCACTGAAAGATAATACTGCGCAAGTACTGGCCGTTGTGCCTGTACCTATCGCCTCTTACCTGCTTAATGAAAAGCGTCGTTCAGTTAACCACATTGAACGCATTCAAGAAGTGAAGATCACTGTTGTACCTAACTCAGACATGGAAACACCGCACTTCGATGTTATCCGTGTTCGTGAAGGTGAAGAGTTTGATCTACTTTCTTACCTACTTCCTCAAAAGCTTGAAGCAATGAAGGAAGCTGAAGGCAAAGAGCCTGTAGAAGTTGAAGCTAAGCCTAAGAAGATCGAAGAGCCTGCACTGAAAGGTTTCGCATCTCCTAGCCAAACGGCTCCAGCGCTAGCAACGCCAGCTCCAACGGCAAAACCTACACCAGAGAAAAAGGCTAAGAGCGAGCCAGCTCAAGACGAACAGCCTGGTTTGGTAAGCCGCTTCTTTAAAGCTTTAGGTAGCTTCTTGTTTGGTTCAACTGAAAAAGAAGAACAGAACAAAGAAGAGCAGAAGCCAAAAGAGCGTAAAGAAGGTAACCGCAATAACCGTAACCGCCGCAATCGTAACGATAACCGTCGCCGTAACAACCGCGATAATCGTAACGACAATCGCAGCGAGAATCGTGAAGACAAACGCGATAACAAGCGTAAGAACACTCGCGATGAAGCAGCGAACGAAGCGAAGCCAAATGAACGTAAGCAGCAGAACCGTAAGCCTAAACAAGATCGCCGTAACAAACGCGATGATGTTAAGCCAAGTAAGGTTGCTGAAGAAGGTCTAAAACTGGCAGCTGACGCTCAGCAAACTGACAAACCTGATGTACGTAAAGAACGTGCAGAAGAGAAAGCAGCAAAAGTTAAAGAGCGTCGCCAACGTCGTAAGTTATCTAAGCAAGTTCGCGTTAAAGACCAAGTGAACAAAGCGAAAGCTGACGAAGAAGCGAAGCAAGTTCAATCCGAAGCAAAAGCGGAGGCTGTTGAAGAGAAAGCAGTAGACGCAGTTTCTGAAGAGTCTGCAGAACAACCAAAACAGCGTCGTAACCGTCGTTCACCTCGTCACCTACGTGCAAGTGGTCAACGTCGTCGTCGTGGTCGCGATCGTCGCCCTAACCCATTCCGCCTACGTAAAGGTGGTGTTGCATCTCCAGAAATGGCGATGGGTAAAGTAATGCCAAGCTACGGCATCACTAAACCAGCACCTAAGCAGCAAGCGAAAACAGACAATGTTAACGCTGTAGCTGTGGAAGCGAGCGCGGAAACAAACGTGGCATCACTAGGTGGCTTTGCTTGTCCTGAGATGGCAATGGGTAAAGTAATCGTTCGTCGTGAACAGCCTGTGGTTGAAGACAAAGTTGAAGTTACAGCTCCTGTTACTCCTGAAGTAAAACCTGAGCCAGTCGTTGAAACACCAGCTGTTGTTGAAGCTCCAGTCGTGGTAGAAACCGTCGCTGAAGAGTCAACACAAGTTGAAGCAACAAAAGCGGCTCCTTCTGAGATTGTTTTACCTCAAAGCTTCAAAGGTCATGCCTCTGCTTCAATGGCAAAAGCTCCTGGCAGCACAGAGATGAAAGAGATCACTGTAAATGCAGCGCCATTCAAAGCAGAACGCTATGAATCACGCGGTGCAGGTAGCCAAGTTGCTCGCAACCAAGCTGGCGCAGCGATGACTAAACCTCAGTTCTAGTCCTGCTATAACTTGTGATTAAACAGCCTCTTATTCAGAGGCTGTTTTTTTATCTCACTAGAGCTTTAACCTGTAACGAGCCCGCTAACGAACTCAATCAATTTTGTTGCGATTAATTGATCACAAATATTGTTCGATACCTGTATCAATCTTGAACTTAATCACACTTTTCGGTAGCATGCGCCGACTCGATCTGAATTGTTAAATTTGGTCTTTCTGCTCTTTTACATTGCATTTTTGCCCGCTGGCGACTAAATACAATTCAGAATACTTTTAAACACTTAGCCAAACTGAGCAAATATGTTTGAATTTCCCCAATTTTCTAAACACTCTGTGAAGAACGATGTGTTGTCAGGCCTAACAGTAGCTCTCGCTCTTGTTCCTGAAGCTGTTGCCTTCGCTTTTGTTGCTGGTGTTGACCCAATGGTTGGTCTATACGCAGCATTTATCGTCGGTCTAATTACTTCTATCTTTGGTGGCCGTCCAGGTATGATTTCTGGTGCAACTGGCGCAATGGCTGTTGTAATGGTCTCTCTGGTCGCATCACACGGTGTCCAATACTTATTTGCGGCAATTATGTTGGCTGGTATTATTCAGGTAGCCGCTGGCGTCTTTAAACTTGGTAAGTTTATCCGCATCGTGCCGCACCCGGTAATGATCGGTTTCGTAAACGGTCTTGCGATAGTTATTTTCCTTGCTCAGCTAGGCCAGTTTAAAGCCCCAGACCTTAGTGGCGCTCTAACTTGGTTACCTCAAGATCAAATGATGTTGATGCTTGGTCTTGTAGCTTTGACTATGGGCATCATCCACTTCCTACCTAAGCTGACAACGGCAGTGCCATCTTCATTGGTTGCTATCGTAACGGTTACATTGCTTGTGGTTGGTCTTGATCTTGAAACTCGCACGGTTGTTGATTTCCTGCGTACTATGTCAGGTGACGAAGCTGCTACGCTTGCTGGTTCTCTGCCAACTTTCTCTATTCCTGCCGTTCCTTTTACGCTTGAAACACTTTACATCATTCTGCCTTACGCGATCATTCTTGCGGCTATCGGTCTGATTGAGTCGCTACTAACGCTAACTGTACTAGACGAAATGACAAATACTCGTGGTCACTCAAACCGCGAATGTGTTGGTCAAGGTATGGCAAACATGACCTGTTCTGTGTTCGGCGCGATGGGTGGTTGTGCCATGATTGGTCAGTCAATGATTAACGTAAACTCAGGTGGTCGAGGTCGTCTATCAGGTATCGTTGCTGCGGTCGCACTGCTGATGTTCATTCTGTTCGGTTCAGCTCTCATTGAGATGATTCCGCTAGCAGCCCTTGTTGGTGTTATGTTCATGGTTGTTATTGGTACGTTTGAGTGGGCAACGTTCAAACTAGCGCGCCGTGTACCAAAACAAGACTTCTTTGTTATCGTCTTAGTAACCGTTGTTACTGTACTCACTGACCTTGCGGTTGCTGTATTCGTTGGTGTTATCGCTTCTGCGCTTATGTTCGCATGGCAGCACGCTAAGCACATCTATGCTGATACTCACACTAATGACGAAGGTTCAAAAGTATACAAGATCAACGGTCCAGTATTCTTTGGCTCGACGGCAAACTTCCTAGAGCTGTTTGATGCTGCAAATGACCCGCAAGACGTAATTGTTGATTTTGCTAACTCTCGTGTTACTGACCATTCAGCAATCGAAGCGATCGATACTATCGCTGAACGCTACTCTGCGCTTGGTAAAACATTGCACCTGCGTCACCTAAGCCAGGACTGTGTTAAGACTCTGCATAAAGCAGGTAGCCTAGTTGAGGCTAACGACGCAGAAGACCCAATCTATAAGGTCATGTCGAGCTAAGGCTTCGCTTATAGCTGTCATAAAAATTAAGGGCTTCCAATTGGAAGCCCTTTTTATTTATCTCTTCAGATTATCCGCCAAATACAGATAGCGAATTACAATAATTTATTTATCTTTTCGCCAAACAGCTCTCGTCGCCAGCTTTGCATCACATCCGGCAGCTTCGCAGGGTCGCGGTCTTTCTTCCACACCCAACTCATTAGCTGGTTTAGTTGCTTCTTAGAGGCTAAAAATTCCGTCGCTAATCCGCTCGCTGCTGACGCGCGTTTCACTTCATCTTTAAGTACTTTGAACTTCTGCTTATAGCCAGGCATATCCATCAGACGCTCTATCTTCTCTGGATACTCTTCTACAGGAGTCATCCTTGCTTGCTTCACGATAGAGATAATACGCGCACTGTGGCGCTGTACAGAGCGAGGATCCATGCCCTCTTGTTCCATACGATTACGATTTTGAATACCTAGCTTAGCGATGGTGAGAAGATCGTTCTCCTTAAACACGAAATTCAGCGCCAAGTCTCGGCGTAGTGCCTCTTTGAGGCGCCAAGTGGCTAACGGTTTTAGGATAGCAAGTTCACTCGGTTTAAGCTGCCAAGCACCTTTCACGTCAAGGTAGGCCATCTCTTGATTAACCGTTTTGATGCGTTTAGATGCAGCAAGGTCGCTCTCTTGTTGCGCTGCTTCCCACCAGCCGGCTTGAGTAATTTTTTCAAATAACTGCTCATACAAAGGCTGTAAGTAGTAAACATCAGCTGCGGCGTATTCGAGTTGCTTGTCCGAAAGAGGTCTTGCAAGCCAATCTGTACGTGACTCGCTTTTATCCAACTCGACACCTAGGTAATTTTCCACCAATGCTGCAAAGCCTGTCGATAAGCCATGCCCAAGGAATGCCGCCATCAGTTGGGTATCAACCATTGGGTATGGTAGACAACCAAAGCTATTGTGGAACACTTCTAAATCTTCACCACAAGCATGCAGCACTTTAAGAACCGAGGTGTCTTTTAGCAGCTCTACAAACGCGGTCATATCTTCAATAACCGTAGGGTCAATCAGTGATAATTTCTCACCGTCGAAGAGCTGAATTAAGCCGAGTTGTGGGTAGTATGTACGCGTACGGACAAACTCCGTATCGAGCATCACGACATCCACATTGCGTGCGCTTTGGCACACCTCTTCCAATTGCGATGATTGGGTAATAATTTGATAGTTCACTAACTTCTCACTATGAGCGGTTTCAGGCGGCCATAAAAAATGCCGACAAGTCATTGTCGGCATTCTAGCATTATTCACTTATTGTTGCTTAGCTAACTCTATTGTTCTGGCTTCGATTTCGCGAGGTTAGCGTCATTTTCTTCACGAAGTACACGGCGAAGGATCTTACCGACGTTGGTCTTCGGCAGTTCATCTTTGAACTCAACCAATTTCGGCACCTTGTAGCCCGTAAGATGCTGACGACAGTGCGCGATGATTTCGTCTTTTGTTACGCTTGGATCGCGCTTAACTACATAAATCTTTACTAGCTCACCAGAAACTTCATGTGGCTGACCAATCGCTGCAACTTCTAGCACTTTGCCATGTAGCGCAACAACGTCTTCGATTTCATTCGGATAAACGTTAAAGCCAGACACAAGGATCATATCTTTCTTACGATCGACAATATGAATCAAACCTTCATCATCAAACTTAACGATATCACCCGTAGATAACCAACCTTCCGCGTTAATCACTTCTTTAGTCGCTTCAGGGCGCTGCCAGTAACCTTGCATCACCTGAGGACCACGCACTTGCAACTCACCCACCTCTGTATTTGCTACAGGGTTACCCTCATCATCAACAATACGCACTTCTGTCGATGGTACAGGTAGGCCTATTGCTCCTGTGTAATCTGTTAGATCGTATGGGTTACCTGTTACCAGTGGTGAACACTCGGTTAGGCCGTAGCCTTCAAGTAGATGAATACCTGTGGTTTTCTTCCATTGATCTGCGACAGCGCGTTGAACCGCCATGCCGCCACCGACAGCTAGCTTCAGATTCTTAAAGTTAAGCTCATGGAAATCTTCATTATTCACCAACGCATTAAAGAGTGTGTTTACACCAGTAATAGCTGTGAATGAGTATTTCTGTAGCTCTTTGATAAAGCCGGGAATATCACGCGGGTTGGTAATCAGTAGGTTTTGACCACCCATTTCCACAAACAGTAGACAGTTCACTGTCAAAGCGAATACGTGATACAGCGGCAATGCGGTAACGACTAGCTCACGACCTTCAGACAGAACTGGCCCGTAAGCCCCTTTTGCCTGCATCACGTTAGCAATCATATTGCGATGAGTTAAGATCGCCCCTTTCGCCACACCGGTAGTACCACCCGTGTATTGTAGGAACGCAATATCATCGCCAGACATAAATGGCTTCACATACTGTAGGCGACGACCTTTATGCAGCGCTTTACGCATTGAGATAGCGCCAGGAAGATCATACTTAGGCACCATACCTTTTACGTATTTCACCACGAAGTCGACAATAGTGCCCTTCGCACGCGGTAGCATTTGACCAAGACTAGTCAAAATTACGTGCTTAACTGGCGTGTTCTCTACGACTTGCTCTAGTGTATTGGCAAAGTTTGAAACGATCACAATCGCTTTTGCGCCAGAATCGTTTAACTGGTGCTCTAGTTCACGTGGCGTATAAAGTGGGTTTACGTTTACCGCGATAAGACCTGCACGTAGTACACCAAATAGCGCAACTGGATATTGCAGTAGGTTTGGCATCATCAAAGCAACACGGTCGCCTTTTTGCAGCTTAAGGTCATTTTGCAGGTAAGCAGCAAAAGCACGGCTACGCTCTTCCAGTTTACGGAAAGTCATTACCGAGCCCATGTTCATAAATGCAGGCTGGTCAGCGAACTTTTGCACGGACTGTTCAAACATTTCCACCAAAGATGGGTATTGATCTGGGTTGATATGCTCAGGCACATCTGTTGGATAACGTGATAACCAAGGTTTATCCACGGTAAAACTCCTCGAAATTAACTGGCTGTCATCTGAAAGACGCTCATTTTCAATGTCGACTATTACAGCACAGGCGCAGCGCTTGAGCACGAAACACTCAAACACTTGTTTAAATTTTGTTAACTAAGCCAAAAATTAGGTTAACGACTCTAGAAGGGGCTTGCAGATGACAATGATGACCGCCTTCGATCATCTCAATGTGAGTGGAGTCTGAAGCATCATGTTGAAAAGACTGCAAATAAGAAAAGCCTTGCTCTCCTAAGATAATGAGTTGCGGACAACGAATATGTTGACGAAACACATCAGCATGCTGTTGCGACATGCGATAGAGCGACTGACTTTGCAAGTTAACATCGTGTCTCCATTCACAACCTGAATCAGTCTGAACGAGACCTCGTTCAACGATAGGTGCAATCAGTGAAGCTTCTATCTGATTCACTTTTGCGCGTCTATCTATCGCTTCTTGCACAGTTTGCATGGCACGAGTCGGCTTTCTTCGGATTCTCTGGCGGCTCATCACCCCCTCTCTTAGTCGAGAGACGGTATTTTGAGGTTCTTCTGCCAAAGGACCATACCCTTCTATCTGAACCAATCCACTGACTTGTTCAGGAAAGGCGGCACTATAGCAACTTGCAATCAAAGCACCAAGAGAATGACCCACTAACACCAGTCTGTTTGGCGATAAGTTAGCCAAAAACTGGAAAAGATCGTCTATATAGTCGTGAAAAGAGTAAAAATTGTTGCCATTTTTGGCACTGGAAAGGCCATGACCTGGTAAATCGATTGCGCAAAGGTGGAGGTCTTTTGCTTGACGATGTAATGTGCCCATTACTGTTTCGAAACTAGCCGCGTTATCTAGCCAACCATGTATAAAAACGACCGTGAGTTCGGCCGTTTCAGCCTGTCCATATTCGATGGCCGCGATATGTCCATTGGCAATATCACGGCGAGTTTCATTTCGCATCACTTCACTTCTTGGATTACTTTTCCTTGGCGAGTGCCATAGCGTGCGTCACGACAATAAAGCCCACGACAAGGATATAAATAGCTATCGAAGTCATGAATAATCACGCGCTCTTCGACCCGCCACAGGTGGTAGGCTCTGGCGTTCATCACTGGAAAGTCGTACTGGAACTCTCCGACTTTGCCCTCTTCACGGCCATTACTATCACCGATTAATGAGATAAGGCGGCCTTGCGATAAAGTCACAGGGTCGGCAAAACCATTGATATAAGCGACAAATCGTCCTTGAGGCTCTTCACTGATATCAGGTTTACCCGAAGCACTAATGGGTAGATTCACCACTTCAATACGAGTTTTATCTTTTAGATTCTTAACATCGGCAATTAAGCCACCAAGCCTCAATTCATTTTGCCCATCACTATTGGATTGCCAAAGTTGATAATCAGTAATGATATTAGGATTGTCGGACTGCAGATTATCAGGAAGGGAACTACACGCTGAAAGAAAAGCAACGCTAATGATTAGAAGTAACCATCGAGAGATACGTGGGATCATAAGACTTTGAATACCTTAGGGCTAGATATAGATATCGACACCGATCATTTGTGATAGTTCATCTCGCTTCGCTTGAGTCATCACGTTCATATACTCTTGCATTGCTTGGCGCCCACGCCCTTCAGGTAAGTCGTACTGGACTTGCGCTTTATGAATATCTGATTCATTGACATGACGGATAGAATGGGCAACAGCATTGGCCACCTTGGTTGGTTGCCCAACTGATGTTTTAGCTTCAGACTTTTTAACCTCGTTCTTCTTACCGGCCTTATTGGTTCGATTTGGGCCGGGTACCGAAGGAGGTAATCCATTAATTGAAACCATACTATCCGTTCATATTACGATCTAATGATCTGAGTTATTCTCTACCCGGTAGCTTTTTCCAAGCAACGGTATCGCGTAGATAAACTGGGCTCGCATCTTCAGCATCAACAGTGTTGCCTTTCGCCAACTCAAATTTTGCTAATTGGACGATATCTTCCGCATCAGGGAACAAGACCTTGCTCTTTTCAGTAGCAAACTTAATACCTTCAAGCTGCTCGCTGTAAGCATCCCAGCCAGTACCTGCAGTAAACCATGTCGACTTATCAGCTTGGCTGTTGTCTGCCGCAATTTGCGGTGGTGTCACACACTCTGCATCGGTTTGTACCCAAGTGCCATCTTCTTGACGGGTAAAACGCCCCCAGTAGACTTCGCTCATTCGCGCATCAATCGCGCACGCCACTTGGCTTTCACCATGCTGGCGGTATACACCTTGTGCCATCGCTTCTAGGGTGGAAATACCAATCATAGGTAGATCTGCACCAAATGCTAAACCTTGTGCAATACCAATGCCAATGCGAACCCCCGTAAAACTGCCCGGTCCACGGCCAAAAGCCAAAGCATCTAGATCAGCGAGCGTTAAACCCGCTTCTTTTAGCACTTCATCCACCATTGGCAGTACTTTTTTCGTGTGGTCACGCGGTGCTACTTCACTGCGAACATAAACTTTTTCATCCACTAATAGAGCAACTGAACAGTTTTCTGTTGCTGTATCGAGAGCAAGAATCTTAGTACTCATTGATATCTCAAATTATCGTTTTGTTTAAATATTTACTTGTTCAAGAAAGTCTCTTACCACCCCAAGGTCTCGGGTACGTGGTATGGGCGGCAAGCTCGACAAAAACACGCCACCATACTCGCGGGTCACTAATCGATTATCACAGATAATCAATGCGCCCTTATCGTTCTTATCTCGAATCAATCGTCCAACACCCTGCTTTAAGGTAATCACCGCATCAGGGATTTGTACCTGAGCAAAAGGATCGCCGCCTTTTAGTTGGCAATCTTCAATGCGGGCCTTGAGTAGCGGGTCATCTGGCGCAGTAAAAGGCAATTTGTCGATGATAACACAGCTCAGTGCATCACCTCTAACGTCAATCCCTTCCCAGAACGCGCCTGTCGCGACTAACAAGGCATTACCTAGCTCCATAAACTCAGCAAGGGTTTTCTGTTTACTGGTTTCACCTTGAAGCAAAACGGGGACAGATAACCTTTCCCGAAAGCGCTCCCCGAGCTCCTTCATCATGCTGTGCGAGGTACAAAGGAAGAAACACCGCCCTTGGTTTAATTCAATCACCGGAGTCAGCATGTTGACTAACTTGTCTGCCATACCGGGACTATTTGGCTCAGGTAAGTATCGAGGTACGCAGAGCCTTGCCTGAGTTTGATAGTCGAACGGACTCGGCAAGGACATTTGTGCCTGCGGCTTCAAGCCTAAGCGCGAGGTAAAATGGCCAAAATCATCATTTACCGCGAGAGTGGCTGAGGTAAAAATCCACGCCCCCTGCTTGAGCTCGATCTGCTCATGAAACTTATCGGCAACGGATAAGGGGGTAATGTGCAAGCTAAAATGACGAGGTGTGGTGTCGTACCAATAGGAATACCCTGTGATAGAGACATCACATACTCGGTCTAAGCGCGCTTTAATGGTGTTTGCTCTTTCAAATGCACTGTCTAGAAGTTGGCTGCGCCCTAGCGCCAGTTTTAAAACCTCAATAACAAAATCTAACGTATCTTCAAGTCGACGAAGCTCGCGGCCAATCGAAGGAGAAGTTATCGCTTCACGCCAGTTGCCACGAAAACCCGGCTCACCAAGCACAATGCGCAAATCCATCGCGGTCTGGTAGAGTTTTTCGCCCGCTTTTTGCAGTTGGCGCATATCTTTTGCTTCGGTGCGATACGCGATTTCAATGTCTTTACTCAGCTCTTGAATCTGTCGACTAGAGAGCGACTGACCAAAATAGTGACTAGCGATATCAGGTAATTGATGGGCCTCATCGAAGATAAACACGTCTGCTTCAGGAATCAGCTCACCAAATCCGGTTTCTTTAATCGCTAAGTCGGCTAAAAACAGGTGATGATTGACCACAACCACATCGGCATCTAACGCTTTCTTACGCGCTTTCAACACAAAGCAATCTTGATAACTTGGGCACTCTTTGCCTAAACAGTTATCGTTAGTCGAAGTGATGGTTGGTATCACTGGGCTATCTTCGGCAATCGCATCACAATCGCCCAAATCACCACTTTTCGTTTCAGATGACCAGCTTCTGACTTTAACCAATTGGGTGAGTAGCGTCGGGTCAGCCGTTTGAGTGTGACTTTCAACCATTTGGCGACTAAGCCGGTCAAGACATAAATAGTTCGCTCGCCCTTTTAATAGTGCCACTTGCCCATAAAAACCGAGTGCATTCGTCATTAATGGCAAGTCACGGTGGAAAAGCTGTTCTTGAAGGTTTTTCGACCCGGTGCTGATAATGGTTTTCTTACCACTGAGTAACGCAGGTACAAGATAAGCGAAGGTTTTACCCGTTCCCGTTCCCGCTTCTACCACGACCTGACTTTGCGCTTTAATGGCTTGGCTGACGGCTTCTGCCATATCGAGCTGCGCCTGACGAGGTTGGAACCCAGGAATAGCTTTCCCTAAGGCTCCTTCAGAAGAGAAGGTTTTTGAAATCATTAACTAGCAAAGGGTTGACGAAAAGAAGAGTGATTATGGCAGTTTTCATATAAAGGCGCGAATGAGATTTCGCGCCAAATTGAAATTTAACTAGCGTTTAGTGAGGTAGCGGTTCAACCAAGCAGGTCCATTAAAGCCTTCTGATTCTTCCGAATTTAGGGCTTTAGCTGCTTCACTAGGAGAGGCACGGTTTTCCCACATTGTATCTAACATTTCTTCATCAAGCTCTTTACCACCAGACAAAGCACTCACACGTTCTGAGTACAATTTACGAGCTAATAGTTCTTTATCCATAAATACCACCTAAAGACACGCAAAAGAAAAGAAATCTCGAACAAATAAATCGAGCCAAACGGTTAACTCAGATTAATTGTTGAAACCAACTCGATATTAGTTTAATTGTAGCTTCATTATTGCGGGTTAGTTCACCGTTCGAACGCCCGTAAAAATTTCACAAAACAAAAAAAATAAAGCACGGAAGTTTGAACCTAATGGAAAAGAAAACACTGCTAACACATTGTACTGACGCCCCTGGTCTTATTTCAAAGATCACGAACATCTGTTACAAACACCAACTGAATATCATCCACAACAACGAGTTCGTCGATAATACTAGTGGCCATTTTTTCATGCGCACCGAGCTTGAAGGCTACTTTAACGATGAAACCTTGCTTGCTGATCTTGATCAAGCACTGCCTCAAGGCGCTAAACGCAAGCTGATCGGGTCTAACCGCAAGCGTATTGTGGTACTAGTCACCAAAGAAGCACACTGCCTGGGTGATATTCTGATGAAGAATTACGACGGTAGTCTAGATGTTGAAATTGCTGCGGTTGTCGGTAACTACGATACACTGCAAAGCCTGACAGAAAGATTCGACATCCCTTATCACCATGTTTCTCATGAAGGATTGAATCGTGAAGAGCATGAGAAAGAGATGCTCAAAGTGATTGACCAATATCAAGCGGATTACTTGGTGCTGGCTAAATACATGCGCGTACTCACGCCATCGTTCGTCGAAAAGTACAACCACAAGATCATCAACATTCACCACAGTTTCCTACCAGCCTTTATTGGCGCGAAACCTTACCAACAAGCGTATGAGCGTGGTGTGAAGATCATCGGCGCAACCGCCCACTTTGTCACCAACGACCTTGATGAAGGCCCAATCATCAAGCAAGACGTCATCCCTGTTGATCATAACTTCAACGCTCAGGATATGGCACAAGCAGGCCGTGATGTTGAAAAGAATGTGTTAAGTAAAGCCCTAAACAAGGTCCTAAATGACCACGTATTTGTTTACGGCAATAAGACCGTGATTCTTTAATCTATTCTTGCATTAAAAAAGGCTTCCGATTTGGAAGCCTTTTTTGTTTTACAATTTCGCTGCGAGCTCTACACCCTGTTTGATTGCCCTCACGGCATCCAACTCACCGGCATAATCGGCGCCACCAATAATATGGAGCTTGTCTCCAAGCAGGTGCCATTGGTTTTCAAATGGACGGACCGACTCTTGACCCGCACAGATCACCACCGTATCTGCATCAAGTAGCTGCGCTTTTTCATCGACACTAATGTGAAGCCCTTGCTGATCAATCTTATCGTAGCTAACACCGCCTAACAGATTTACGCCGCGCTTTTCTAATGTACGTTTATGAATCCACCCCGTTGTCTTACCCGGACCTTTACCAACTCGGCCTTTACGGCGCTGTAGGACCCAAACGGTTTTTTCGCTCATTGAATCTGGATAAGGGAATAGACCACCAGGATGGGCAATCTCTTTGTCGATGCCCCACTCATGCAGCCAATCATCTAAACTATGGCCATTTGGCTCTGTCAGCATCGTCGCCACATCAACACCAATACCACCAGCACCCACTATCGCAACCTTATTGCCTGTATAGGTCTTATCGCGAATCAGGCTTTGATAGTCGACCACTTTCTCTGGAGTGTCTATGCCTTCAATATCGACCTTGCGAGGCTCTACACCAGAAGCCATCACCACTTCATCATACTCAGCTAGTAGGTCGTAGTTTGCTTCTGTGTCTAGGTGAAGTTTAACGCCCGTTTCATCGATACGATTAGCGAAGTAACGAATCGTCTCGCGGAACTCTTCTTTGCCCGGGATCTGCATTGCTAGACGGAACTGACCACCGATGCGGTCGTTGCGCTCAAACAGGTCCACGTTGTGCCCACGCTCAGCTAGCGTTGTTGCGCAGGAAAGGCCAGCAGGCCCTGCCCCCACAACAGCGATGTTCTTTTTACTCTCTGCTGGCTTAATGACCAATTCTGTTTCACGACAAGCTAATGGGTTCACCAGACACCCAGCACGTTTACCTTTAAACACGTTGTCTAAACATGCTTGGTTACAACCAATACAGGTATTGATCATTTGCGACTGGTTTTGCTCAGCTTTAATCACAAAATGTGGATCGGCAAGGAAAGGACGCGCCATCGAGACCATATCCGCTTGACCGCTTGCTAAAATCTTTTCGGCTTCTTCCGGAGTGTTAATTCGGTTACAGGTAATAATTGGCACCGACACATGAGGGCGCACTTTTTCCGTCACCCATGTAAATGCGCTACGAGGCACCTGAGTGGCAATCGTTGGGATACGCGCTTCATGCCAACCAATACCGGTATTAATAATGGTTACGCCCGCTTTTTCTAGCTCTTTGGCTAGCATAATCACTTCATCAAACGTGCTGCCTTCTTCAACGAGGTCAAGCATGGATAGACGAAATATAATGATAAATTCTTCACCCGCTGCCTTACGGATTGCTTTTACTACTTCCAGCGGGAATCGAATACGATTTTCATAACTGCCACCCCACTCATCGTAACGCATGTTGGTACGTTTACAGATAAACTGGTTCAGCAGGTAACCTTCAGAGCCCATGACTTCTACACCATCGTAGCCCGCTTCTTTTGCCAAAGCAGCACTATTGGCGAAGGCATTAATGGTATTATTGATTTGGCGGGTACTCATCTCACTTGGCGCAAACTTGGCGATTGGCGCTTTGATCGATGATGCACTTTGAGAAAAAGGGTGCATCGCATAGCGACCTGCGTGTAAAAGCTGCAACGCAATCTTACCGCCTTGTCTATGGACGGCTTGTGTCACGACTTGATGTGCTTTGGCATGTTTGGTTTTACTAAACTCGGCACTAAAAGGATGCAGTCGGCCACGCAAATTCGGAGAGAAGCCACCTGTTACAATCAGGCCTACACCGCCTTTTGCTCGCTCTTCATAGAACGCTGCAAGTTTGCCAAGACCTTCTTTGTGTTCTTCAAGACCTGTATGCATTGAGCCCATAAGTACTCGGTTTCTTAGCTGGGTAAACCCGAGATCCAATGGCTTAAGTAGGTTTGGGTACATGGTAGACATCACTTTACTCTTTATTATTGTGGTCTGACCAGAGTAAGGACTCTTAACTTAAAAATCAAACAACTGTTTACATTTTTGTAACACCGATCAATCTTGCGGTTGTTTGGGTATACTAGTTTAAGTAGGATGTAACTTATTCAAGTTTATAAGGTCTTACAGCGAATAAGCCTTGAACTGCGCACGTCGCAGCGGAGATAAAATGAAAACAGTATTTAAATTTGTCGGCATGTTCTTTAAGGGGATCTGGAAACTCATCACCTTTATTCGTCTTGCTCTTATCAACCTTATCTTTCTAGCAAGTATAGGCGCTATTTATTTTCTCTATACCACTGCAGATACCCCTACCCCAGTAGCACCCAAAGAATCAGCATTAATCGTTAATATCTCGGGGCCAATTGTTGAGCAATCCACTTACGCCAATCCAATGGATTCGTTAACGGGTTCGCTTCTTTTTGGTAAAGAACTACCAAAAGAAAATGTGCTGTTCGATATCGTCGACACCATTCGCCACGCCAAAGATGACCAAAATGTCAGCGGCTTAGTATTGGCGCTACGTGACCTGCCAGAAACGAACCTGACCAAGCTGAGATATATCGCCAAGGCGCTCAATGAGTTTAAAGCCTCCGGTAAGCCTATCTATGCTGTTGGAGATATGTACAATCAGAGCCAATACTACCTCGCAAGTTATGCCGATAAGATTTACTTAGCACCAGACGGCGCGGTAATGCTGAAAGGCTACAGCGCTTATTCTCTTTACTACAAAACCCTACTTGAGAAACTTGATGTCAATACGCATGTTTTCCGTGTCGGTACCTACAAATCGGCTATTGAGCCATTTATTCGCGACGGTATGTCGGATCCTGCCAAAGAATCCGCTTCTCGCTGGTTAGGGCAACTTTGGGGTGCATACATTGATGATGTTGCATCAAACCGTCAGCTTGAGCCTAAACTGCTTACACCTGATATGGATACCTTCCTTGAGCTGCTTAAGAAAAATAATGGCGATTTAGCCGCTCTATCGTTAAACGAGGGTCTCGTTGACCAATTAGCAACACGCCAGCAAGTTCGTAAAGAGCTTATCGAAGTATTTGGTAGCAATGGCGACGATAGCTATAACCACATTGGCTTTTACGAATACCAAGCGTCCGTTGCACCTACATTCGATCTAGCTCAAGACGATATTGCTGTCGTTGTTGCTAGCGGCGCAATTATGGACGGTTCTCAGCCTCCTGGAACTGTAGGTGGCGATACAACCGCTGCCTTACTGCGTCAAGCTCGCAATGACGATAAAGTCAAAGCCGTGGTGCTTCGCGTCGACAGCCCGGGTGGTAGTGCGTTTGCATCAGAAGTGATTCGCAACGAGATTGAAGCACTCAAAGAAGCGGGTAAGCCAGTTGTTGCTTCTATGTCTAGTCTGGCCGCTTCTGGCGGTTACTGGATTTCGATGAGTGCAGACCGCATTGTTGCTCAGCCAACAACCCTTACCGGTTCAATTGGTATTTTCAGTGTGATTACGACATTTGAAAAAGGCTTAAACAACCTAGGTATCTATACCGATGGTGTCGGTACTTCTCCATTTTCTGATGTGGGAGTGACGACAGGATTATCTGATGGCGCATCTCAAGCGTTCCAGATGGGTATTGAACACGGCTATAACCGCTTTATTGGTCTGGTGAGCCAATCACGTGATATTCCGCTAGAGAATGTCGACGATGTAGCTCAAGGTCGTGTTTGGACAGGTCAAGACGCACTAGAATTTGGTCTGATTGATAAGATTGGTGATTTTGATGACGCGGTAAAACTGGCGGCAGAACTTGCTAAAGTTGAGCAATACAATATTTACTGGGTCGAAGAGCCGCTTTCGCCAGCGCAGCAGTTTATTCAAGACTTTATGAACCAAGTCAAAGTGAACTTAGGTATCGATGCTACTGCACTATTGCCACAAGCTCTGCAACCTATGGCGGCACAAGTAATCCAAGATGCAAATATGCTGCAAAGCTTTAACGACCCCAAAGGTCAATATGCATTTTGTTTGAACTGCCAAGTTCAATAGTTACACGATTAATCACTAGCAAAGCGCAAAGTTACAACACAACGTTTCAAGCGCTGCTAAATTAGGGGGATTCCTGTGCGGGATGCCCCTTTTTATTGGCTAAGATTAATATATAATCCCACGCTCTGTTCCCCCTACAATTAACTGGTTTCAAAGCAATGGCTAGAAAACATATTTATATTGCCTACACTGGCGGCACCATTGGAATGCAAAAGTCCCATGACCACGGTTATGTTCCAGTCGCTGGTTTTATGGAAAAACAACTCGCAAGCATGCCAGAGTTTCAACGCCCAGAAATGCCAGAGTTTACCATTCACGAATACGACCCTCTGATCGACTCTTCTGATATGACGCCAGCAGATTGGCAACAGATCGCCGACGACATTCGTGATAACTATGACAAGTATGACGGTTTCGTTATCCTACATGGTACGGACACCATGGCATATACGGCGTCAGCATTGTCATTTATGCTCGAGAACCTTGGCAAACCAGTAATTGTAACCGGCTCACAGATCCCTCTAGCTGAGCTTCGTTCTGACGGCCAAGCAAACTTACTTAATGCTCTGCACATTGCGGCTAACTACCCAATCAACGAAGTGACGCTATTCTTCAACAACAAGCTGATGCGCGGTAACCGTAGTACGAAATCTCATGCTGACGGCTTTAATGCCTTTACGTCTCCAAACTTGCCACCTCTGCTTGAAGCCGGTATCAATATTCAAATCAGCAGCGATATTGAAGTGGGTAAAGTGCCTGAAGGTGAGTTTAAGGTTCACGATATTACGCCGCAGCCAATTGGCGTGATTACTATGTACCCAGGCATTTCGCATGAAGTTATTCGTAATACATTGCTACAGCCTGTGAATGCGATGATTCTTTTAACGTTTGGCGTAGGTAACGCACCACAGAACCCTGAGCTTCTGAGCCATCTCAAAGATGCCTCACAGCGTGGCGTGCTTGTGGTAAACCTTACCCAATGTCTAGCTGGTAAAGTGAACATGGGCGGTTATGCGACAGGTTGTGCCCTTGCAGAAGCTGGCGTCATTAGCGGCTACGATATGACCCCTGAAGCAGCACTAGCAAAACTTCACTTCTTACTCAGCCAAGGATTAAGCTACGAACAAGTAAAAGTGAAAATGCAGCAAGTTCTGC
Organism: Vibrio orientalis CIP 102891 = ATCC 33934; assembly: GCF_000176235.1. Classification (NCBI taxonomy): domain Bacteria; kingdom Pseudomonadati; phylum Pseudomonadota; class Gammaproteobacteria; order Vibrionales; family Vibrionaceae; genus Vibrio; species Vibrio orientalis. Next base: position 1,537,840 of record NZ_ACZV01000005.1, read on the forward strand.
GCGGTGAGATGAGCATCTAAGCGACATCGATATAATAAACAAAGCCGACGTCATGTCGGCTTTTTTAGTATTAGGAAAATAATAAAAAAGGCGACTCTGTAAGTCGCCTTTTCTCTATGTGTCTTTCGACTAAGCCAATCTTTCGATTAACCGATGTGCGTTGCGCCAGCCATGTACTTCTGAAGTACTGCTGGGATTGCGATACGGCCATCAGCTTCTTGGTTGTTCTCTAGGATTGCAACCATAGTACGGCCAACCGCTAGACCAGAACCGTTTAGCGTGTGTACTAGCTCTGGCTTCTTCTCGCCTTTACGACGGAAACGAGCTTGCATACGACGTGCTTGGAAGTCCCACATGTTTGAACAAGATGAGATTTCACGGTAAGTCTCTTGTGCTGGAACCCAAACTTCTAAGTCGTAAGTCTTACGAGCACCGAAGCCCATGTCACCAGTACATAGAACCACTTTACGGTAAGGTAGCTCTAGTAGTTGTAGAACTTTCTCAGCGTGACCAGTTAGCTCTTCAAGTGCATCCATTGAATCTTCTGGACGAGTGATCTGAACTAGCTCAACTTTGTCGAACTGGTGCATACGGATTAGACCACGAGTATCGCGACCGTAAGAACCCGCTTCAGAACGGAAACACGGCGTATGCGCTGTCATCTTAAGTGGTAGATCCGCTTCGTCAGAAATCGTGTCACGAACCATGTTCGTTACTGGTACTTCTGCAGTAGGAATCAGAGACAGTTTACGCGGCTCTTCATCGTTTACTTTCTCTTCTAGCGGCTCAGTGTGGAACAGGTCTTTACCAAATTTTGGTAGCTGACCTGTACCGAACAAGCTGTCAGAGTTTACTAGGTACGGTACGTACATTTCTGAGTAGCCGTGCTCTTCTGTGTGAAGATCTAGCATGAACTGAGCAATCGCTCGGTGTAGACGAGCGAATTGACCTTTCATTACGATGAAACGTGCACCAGTGATTTTAGTTGCGCTTGCGAAATCAAGACCGCCACCCATTTCACCAAGATCAACGTGATCTTTTAGTTCGAAGTCGTAAGTTTTTGGCTCACCCCAACGAGAGATCTCTACGTTGTCATCTTCGTCTTTACCATTTGGAACATCGTCAGCAGGCAGGTTTGGAACAGATAGAGTGATCTCTTCCAGTTGTGCCATTACTGCATCAAGTTCAACTTTTTTAGCATCAAGGTCGCTACCTAGAGTACCGATTTGTTTCTTGATCTCTTCAGCGCCGTCTTTGTCACCAGCCGCCATTTTTTGGCCGATCTGCTTAGAGATGGAGTTACGAGTGGATTGTAAATTTTCAACTTCGACTTGAATCGACTTACGTTGTTCTTCAAGTGTACGGATTGTCTCTACGTCTAGCTTAAAGCCACGACGTGCTAGTTTTGCAGCTGTTTCATCCAGCTCTGTACGAAGTAATTTAGAATCCAGCATTGTTAATCCTATGCTTTTTTAGTTGTGAAATTGCGCTCGAACATCTTGCTCAAACGCTAAAAATATTAGCCGAATAAATGTATCTAAAATAGACGCTTATTCATAGCGCTTTTGTGGGCTTTTTGCGTCTAAACTAGCCAAGTAATCTAACTTTTCGCCAATTTTGGTTTCTAAGCCCCGATTTGTCGGTTGATAGTAGCGAGTCTCTGCCATTTCAGGTGGCAAATACTGTTCACCTGCCGCATATGCACCTGGCTCATCATGGGCATAACGATACTCTTGCCCATAGCCAAGATCTTTCATCAAAGAGGTCGGCGCGTTACGTAAGTGAACAGGTACTTCATACTCTGGCAGATTGTGCGCATCCGTTAACGCTTGCTTCCACGCGGTATACACTGCATTGCTTTTTGGCGCACACGCTAGGTAAACAATCGCTTGTGCAATAGCTCGCTCACCTTCTGCTGGGCCAACACGGGTAAAGCAATCCCATGCAGAGAGCGCAACTTGCATCGCCCTAGGGTCTGCATTCCCCACATCTTCTGACGCGATAGCAAGTAAACGGCGGGCGATATACAGCGGGTCACAACCAGCAGCTATCATACGTGCAGACCAATAGAGCGCCGCATCTGGGTTAGAGCCGCGAATCGACTTATGTACTGCCGAAATTAGGTCGTACCAAATATCGCCCTTGTTATCAAAACGAGAGACTTTTTCACCCGCGACTTCAGCTAATAGCGGTAAGGTAATCACCTTCACACCTTGCTCATCCTCTTCGGCCATATCGTAGAGAAGTTCAAGGTAGTTCAGTGACATACGAGCATCACCATTAACTAGCTCAGACAGTCGGTCAAGGACACCTTCAGCAAACGATGCTTCAACATTGCCCAAACCTCGTTCTTTATCTTCAATCGCCTGTTTAAGCGCTAGACGAATATCCTGTTGAGCCAACGAGGTTAACTTGTAAACACGTGCCCGTGAGAGCAATGCGTTGTTAAGCTCGAAAGATGGGTTTTCCGTTGTCGCGCCGATGAAGGTCACCGTGCCATCTTCAATATGCGGCAAAAATGCATCTTGTTGTGATTTATTGAAACGATGCACCTCGTCAACAAACAAGATTGTGCGTCTACCGGCAAGTTTGTTCTCACGCGCTCTTTCAATCGCCGCGCGAATTTCTTTCACACCCGAGGTAACCGCAGAGACACGCTCTACCTCTGCATTCGCGTAATTGGCGGCAACTTCAGCTAGAGTTGTCTTTCCGGTACCCGGAGGTCCCCACAAGATCATTGAGTGGATATGACCCGCTTCCAACGCACGACGCAGAGGCTTTCCTACCCCCAGAATATGCTGCTGACCGATATATTGGTCGAGCGTTTCTGGGCGCATTCTAGCGGCAAGGGGACGAAAATCTTCGTCCCCTGAAAAATCGAATGAGAAATTACTCACATTTAGTTCCTTTGGTCATCAACCTCTACACCTTCAGGAATTACAAAAGTAAACCGGTTCGCCTTTGGCTTATTGAGGTTAATGTTGTTAAACGTAAAGTTACTTTGCTGGCCATCTTGCTCAACCACACTAAAACCTTGCACAGCGCCTTGCTCATCAATGCTCAGCTTAAACTGACCTTGGTTACTATCTACTGCGGTAGGCGTCAGGATGAAAGTATCACCTTGCTGATCAACCTTGTAGTTATCCCAGTCACTGGCGCGATTACGTGTCAACAAAACAAAAGGGGTTTGCTCTGTTGCTTGCTCTTGCCAATAAATACTCACTTGTTCGATAAATGGACTGTAATACCAAAGCGATTGACCATCCGAAACCAATACATTTTCGTCTGGCGCCGTTGTCGTCCAACGAAATAAGCTCGGTCTAGCAATTTCGACCTTACCCTGCCCTTCCATCACAAGGTCACCTTCAGGGCTAATCAATTGCTGAGCAAAGTCCGCACTAAAGCCATCGTTCTTTTGTAAACGCTGGCTTAATTCATCTTTAGGCGCAGCTAAAACCGAAAAGCTCATCAAAAATAATACGGCCAATTTTTTCATTAAGTTCTACCCTGATTGTTGGTTTGCTCTAGTTATAACGTGCTTTAACCTTCTCTTTGACCGGAGAAGGTTAAGTTTGTTCGCTTGCGATAACTACTTTCCGCAGCACTGTTTAAACTTTTTGCCACTGTTACATGGGCAAGCATCATTGCGACCAATATCTTTATATGGATTAACACTTTGCGCTTTGGCACCAATCATTGCTTCGTCAGCTGACTGCGCGACCTCTGCAATCATCAGATCAATTTGATCAAGAAAATCTTCTAAGCTTGGTGGAAACTCGATACCTGATGCTTTCATCTGTTGTTGAGTTTGCGCTTCGTCGATCGCCAACATGAAGGTAGTCAGCATTGCTTGTAACATACGCAGCGTACCGTCACCAACATTCACGTCCACCCATTGCTCTTCAATGGTTGGCCACAAAGTCATAAAGCCTTCAGAAAAATCAGCTAACTGTTCGCGTTTAGCACCTTCATCTAGCATCGCTAACAATGAGTATTCATTGCGCTTTAGAAAGCTATATTGTTGATTGATCTGCGCTTCAATCGCACCTTTCGCTGCGTCCGCTTGCTGTGCAAATACTGAAGGCAACCAAGTTTCAGGGGCTAAAGGCTTAGTTGCTAAATTAGCAGCAAGCGTCAAACCTTCAATAAAGAAAGGAGATTCGTCAGTAATTGAGTCTTCTAGTGTCAGTAATTGATACTTCATTATCATTTTCTAGTCATAACCATATATTGGGCACATTATAACCCTATGCAAGGCCTTGGGTCACTTCGAGACTTTCCTCCCTGATTCGATAACCTCTCCTTGTGAGTTTTTCGACACTATTCCCGTCATGGCTAGCGAGATGGTTTTATTGCCTAGCCTTTTTTCTTAGCCTGCACTTATTTCACTTTGAGAATTTGAATTCTGAGCGCATGATGCGAAAAATCGCAATTCCTGACATATGTTTTATTTTTTGTAGTATTTGAAATGAAAAGTTATAGCAACAGAGGTTTCACTCTCATCGAGCTGGTTGTGGTCATTGTCATTCTTGGCGTTTTAGCCGTCACCGCTGCTCCTCGATTCCTCAACTATCAACGCGATGCGCACCTTGCGCGTGCCGATGCAGCATTTGCCAGCTTTGAAACATCTGTAGCTCTTTACCATTCTAAATGGCTAACGGAAGGTGAACCAACTGGTATCGTGGATTACGGTCAAGGTGATGTCTATCCTTCTGCAACCGGGTTCCCGATATCTGTGAACCAAACACCGCTTGCTACGAATGACAATGACACGATTCTAATTCGCGGTGGAGATTGCGTATTGCTGTGGAATGCTTTGGTCGATACTGACCTTGAGATACGTTCGCAGCACGACGACCCGGGAACCGTACTTCCGTCACAAGAAGAAATTGTCAGTTGGTACACATCAGGCAATGAGTGCTATTACTATTACACGCCAAGTTTTACGATTGAAGAAAGGCTTCCTATCCTTTACTACTCTCCTCAGACAGGTGAAACCAGACAGACAACCGAAATGGCATCGAGCTCGTGACATTTCTGCCCCTAACCTCTAAAATCACGCCTCCTTAAAAAGAGGCGTTTTTTATGCGAGTAGTTTTAGGCCCAATGGAGGGCGTGTTAGACCATTTGATGAGAGAAATTCTAACTGACATCAATGACTATGATTTATGTGTCACTGAGTTTGTTCGAGTTGTCGATCAGCTACTACCTGATCACGTGTTTCATCGCTTGTGTCCAGAACTACTCCAGGGTTCACACACTAAGTCCGGTGTTCCCGTTCACATTCAACTGCTTGGTCAAGATCCTAAGTGGATGGCAGAAAACGCTATTCGTGCCGCAGAACTAGGGGCAAGAGGTATTGACCTCAACTTCGGCTGTCCGGCCAAGTTGGTCAATAAAAGTAAAGGGGGCGCAGCCCTTCTGCAGCATCCAGAACTCATCCATAATGTAGTAAAAGCCTGCCGTGAAGCGGTGCCTCAAGGAACGCCTGTAACCGCAAAAATTCGCCTAGGCTGGGAAAACCCTGACGACTGCTTTGAAATTGTTGATGCCATTCAAAGCGCTGGCGCAAATGAATTAACCGTTCATGCTCGCACCAAAACCGGCGGCTATAAAGCCAGTGAAATAAAGTGGGATTATATTAATCAGATTAGACAGCGCTTCTCTATTCCATTAATCGCCAATGGTGAGATTTGGAACTACCAAGACGGACAAGCCTGCATTGAGACAACCGGCGTTGATTCACTGATGGTATGCCGCGGCGCCTTTAACGTGCCAAACCTTGGCAATGTCGTGAAACACAACCATAGCGTCATGCCGTGGACTGAGGTCGTCGAGCTGTTGCTGATTTACTCGCAGTATGAAATGAAAGGCGATAAAGGCCTGTACTACCCGAATAGAGTGAAACAATGGTTCTCATATTTGCGCCAGCAATACCCAGAAGCTGCTGAACTGTTTAGAGAGATCCGCACTTTTAATAAAGCGGCGCCGATTGTTGAGTACATTACTCGATATCGCGATGAGCTGGTATCAGCTTAGAATACTAGCTTATCTTTACCTGTCGTTTTGGCTTGGTAGAGCTTTTCGTCTGCGGCTTTGAATAATGTATCAAAGCCGCGCTCTTCACTCTTAGTCACAATTTCTACACCACCAGAAATCGTAAAGCCGTTCTCAACTGCATCTGCAGACGTGGCAACAATCGCCTGTTGAACACGAGACATGCCTTTTTGTAGTAATGCTTTATCGTTACCGCTCATGTAGATGACAAACTCTTCTCCACCAATACGAGCCGCTACATCGCTATGCCGGATATTGATAGTGATTTGGTCGGCGACATGGCTGATAACGACATCTCCAACATCGTGTCCATAGTTATCATTAATTGCTTTGAAGTTGTCGATATCGAATACTGCTAATGCGACATAGTCATTATGCTGGACTGTTTTCAAGAACGCCTTCAACCCACGGCGATTGAGCAGCCCTGTCATCGGATCTTTTGCCGCTAACTCTTTGAAGTAATCATGCTCTACACGAGTATTAATAAAAAACAGAACAATGACAGAAAAAACATAAATAAAGATGACGACGGCTAAGCTATAACGCTCAAAAATAAAAAAGTTACGCGTTTCTTTGGCTAAATCGAACTGATAAAAGAGCGTGTGTGACCCCTTTACTCCCTCAAGCTCTAAATCAAGTTGTCGCATCGCATTGTCTGGCAGAGAAAGATGACTGGTATCGACTATACCTAACTCACCCGCGAGTTTTCCATGCGTGTTTAGAAGCTCGTCATAAGAGATATCAAGAGAAAGCATCCCTTGAAGCACTTCGCCCTCATAAACAGGCATAGTCATGCTCAAAACGAGTGTACTGCTCGGTGGCATTGGTGCTGGCCCAGCCACTGTAATCAAGTCTCGATTATTAGCCGTTTTCCGCCAGAAAGGACGAGCCTTTAAAGTGGCAAGCAGTTCAGCGGTAAGACTTCTGGCATAAGTATCCGGAGAAGACATCAGATACCCTTCACGGTCAATGTAGTGAATGCCAAGTAAATAGGAATCAATATCGTGAAGAAAAGATAGGACAGGAGCGAGAGAAACCTGCCCTGAGACACGTTTATACTTGTCACTTTCTGGGTCACATAAGCTCGCGTCACCCACTAGCATATAGTTTATGTCCACAGCAGGAATTTCGTGATGTCGTCCCTCAGACAAGAGCAACGCATCTATCGGCCACATTTGACACAACCCATCTTTCACTTGGACATTGTGCTCTAACATCAAAATGTAGTTAGATTTGGAATAGTTCGAAAAGCTGTAATCAATCGCACTGATCACTTTACTGGCACGTGATAACGCTTCAGTAACACGTTCATATTCATCATTGATATCGCGATTGACTGAGTCGTAGTAGTTTTTACCGGTCAGAGCTAAAACTAACAAGGTAATTACCAAAGGCATTAACAATACAAATTTTAAACTAAAATGCCTTTCTACCTGCATCCCACCCTCAAACTAAAATAAAAGCCCACCCATACAAGATAGACAGGCTTAGAAACGTATTGTTTTCAAGTATGACACATGTTCATCACTTTCAAAGTGAGTAGATTATTAAAATTTTGTCAAATGAACTTAGTTGAGCAATAAACTGTCATCCGTTAACTCTTCCCCTCTCACCTTAGAGAACATCTCCAACAGATCGGGAACTTGCATATTTTGACGCTGTGTACCTGCAACATCTAACACAATTTCCCCTTGGTGGAGCATCACGGTGCGATCACCACAAGCTAAAGCATCTTTCATCGAATGGGTCACCATCATCACGGTTAAGTTAAATTCAGCAACGATTTTCTTGGTTAAGTCGATGATAAATGCAGCCATCCTAGGATCGAGTGCTGCGGTATGCTCATCCAATAGCAGTAATTTACTATCCGACAGCGTCGCCATTACAAGACTCACGGCCTGACGTTGGCCGCCGGAAAGTAGCCCTATACTATCGCCCAATCGATCTTCAAGACCTAAGCCAAGGATACTGATCCTCTCTTGGAACAACTGTCGGCGCTTGGACGATAACGACAGACTCCAGCCACGCTTCTTACCGCGCATGTAAGCTAGTGCCATATTCTCTTCTATGGTTAGCTCGCCACATGTACCTGCGAGAGGGTCTTGAAACACTCTTGCACATTGCTGCGCTCGCTGATCAACGGTTTGTTTAGTCACATCGAGTTCATCAATTATAACCTTCCCCCCGATCATCGGAGTTTCACCGGTCACCGCCCCAAGCAAGGTTGATTTACCCGCACCATTCGATCCAATAACGGTTAGAAATTGATGCTCGGGGACTTCTAGTGTCACCCCTCTTAGCGCTTTGTTTTCCAAAATCGTGCCTGGATTAAACGTTACTTGAATATCTTCCAATCGAATCATGCTACTTCTCCAGACTCTTTCTCTTGAGCTTGTGGGCGACTACGCTTTTTTGCCTTTAGATTTCCTTTAATTTTTGGCGCGATCAAGGCTGCGGCGACGAGTATTGCTGTCACTAAATTTAGGTCCGAAGCTTGTAAGCCAAACATACCGGAACTTAACGCAAAGGCGACTGCCAAGCGGTACAGTACAGAACCAACAATAACGGCAACAACCGCTACCCAAATCTTCCGACCCGGAATTAACGTCTGACCTAAGATAACCGCTGCGAGACCTACCACAATGGTACCTACGCCAGAAGTAACGTCTGCGAAACTATTGGTTTGAGCGAATAACGCACCGGAAAAGCCAACGAACCCATTGGAGATTGCAAGACCAAAGTAGGTGTAAAAAGCCGTACTCGCCCCTTGCGCTGAGACCATTCGAGCATTAACACCCGTTGCTCTCAAACCAAGACCGAAATCACTGTTCAACAAACGCACCACGAACCATGCTGAGATAAGCACCAAGACACCAACTACCAAAGGTCGAATCAACATTGGGTCACCGATGGCTTCAAACGGTGTCAGGATAGTTTCTTCACCCAGTAAGGCGACATTTGGACGCCCCATAATACGGATGTTAATTGAGAATGCGGCAATCATCGTCAGTATCGAGGCTAGCAAGTGCAAGATGCCACATCTGACCGCAAGAAAAGCGGTAACCCAACCCGTCGCCGCACCAGCGATAATCGCCATAAAAGTAGCGACCCATGGATTAATGCCTGAGACAATCGCCGTTGCTGCAACAGCGGCCCCCATTGGAAAGCTGCCATCGACACTTAAATCTGGAAAGTCGAGAACACGAAAAGTCAGGTAAACGCCCAAAGCTACGAGTCCGTATAACAGACCAATTTCAAGCGCACCAAAAAATGCAAAAGCAGACATCAACTACTCCCTTTCTGCAAACATCAGTTAACCTCAACCCAGCAACATACTGGGTTGAGGTAAGCATTTACTTAACGCTTGTTGCTCGTTCAAGTACAGATTGAGGAATAGAGACTCCTAATTTCGCAGCAGCGGTCTTATTTACCACAAGGTCAGAACCTTTTGCTACTTTGACATCCAATGTACCTGGATTAGCCCCTTCAATAATGGCAGCAACGTAATCCGCGGTTTGCACGCCGACTTGGTAGTAGTCAAAACCTAAGCTCGCGATAGCGCCTTTCTCTACATAGGAAGTCGCTCCGCCTAACACTGGCGTTTTTGCTTGATTCGCGGCAACAATCATACCTTCAATGGCACTTGCAACCGTGTTATCAGTCGGGGCGTAAATAACATCAGATTTCGCTGCAATCGCTTGCGTCGCAGATTGAACGTCAGCACTCTTCAGCGCGGTTGCTTCCACGACTTGGATACCCTGCGCTTTAGCACTTTGCTTGAGAAGATCAACCAGTGTCACCGCATTGGCTTCGCCTGGGTTAAATACCACGCCAATAGACTTCACATCTGGGATGATCTCTTTGATCAATTCAACGTGCTGACTAACGGGAGATAGATCAGAAAGACCTGTTACGTTTTTACCTGGTTGCTCTAAGCTTTTGACTAGCTTAGCTCCCACTGGGTCAGTGACAGCAGTGAAAACAACAGGAATAGAACGTGTTGCTGAAACCAGTGCCTGAGCTGTTGGGGTTGCGATACCAACGAGTACATCTGGTTTTTCACCCACGTATTGACGGGCGATTTGCACAGCGATAGCCGGGTTGCCTTGCGCCGTTTTGTAATCAAATTCGAGGTTCTTGCCTTGCTCATAACCTTTGGCTTTTAGGCCATCAATCAAACCTTGGCGAGCAGCATCCAAGGCTGGGTGCTCAACAATTTGCGAAACCGCTACCTTTGCCGTTTTCGCCATAATACTAGTGGATGAGAGTAATGTGACACCTGCGAGAACCGCGGTCGCAAAAACTTTTCCTGCTTTCATCTTAACTCCTTGATGTGATACCAATCCATTGACCATCAAACATACTTTGCACAAAAGGCCTTGCCTAAATTTTTCAGTGACCTTTTTGAGCTCAGTGAGCCACGCTCTACTTCCTACCAGTTCAATTAATGACAATGGCGACGGGCAACTTGCGAATGGCTTGGTGTAAGCAATAATTTTGTTGTGTTTACCTATTTATATTTATTGAGTTGCACAAATAATGTGCACTCTAATTATTACCAGTAAGCCAAACAAAAGAAAAGCAGACTTTAACATTTAAGCAACAAAAGGAGATGCAGGTTACTTTTAGTCCTTTATGGCATGAACCAATATATTGCGTGGGGTCGTTTCTCTGGAACAGAACTGAGAGAGCTTCACCTTGTAACCGCATTGCTCAAGATAAAGGGCTTTATCCAACACGAGCCAAAGTTCTAACGCACGTCTAAACGGCTGCTGAACAAGGCTCATACGCTCCATCTGCCAATAACGTTGACGGCCTTTTTCCTCATATTGGGCATAATCTACCTCTGGCAACTCAATCGCCTTTTGCGTACTAGCCCAAAGACAGAAAGCCTCAAAACCGTCAGATAGCTGAGACTTTTTAATGCTCGGAATCGGCTGATATTGCTCGATTCCTGTTGCTTCTCTTAACAGTAAGTCGAAGCCAAGGCGAAAAGTCATCTCTTCAGCGCGATGTCGCTTGACTCGTTCGCCACCGGTGACCGTTTCTTGCAGCGGTATACGTAGCTCTGACTTGCTTAAATTCAGCGTAGACTGTTTAGCCGCGCCGGAAAGCGGTTGGTAAGTCTCCGTGCGAATGAGATGGTAACAACATGGCGAAAAAGTCAGCGCTGGCAGCTGTTTTTCAACGCCATGATTAATGAGTGACACGTGTAAGTCCCCACAGGCATGTAACGCGACCGCATGCTGATTGGTATTAAACGCATTGATAGAGTCTGGGCTAAAAGCATCTCCTTGGACAAAGTTCATCATCAACCCCTGCTTATCCGCCTCGCGCTGTCCTGACTCACACAGTGCTTGCTGATATTCAAAGCTTGTTACACGTTGTCCTGACTGACTGGCTAAAATCCTCCCCAAGAACCCTTTCCCTGAGCACCACTCTAGCCACTCACTGCCATGATGAGAGTTCAAAGCCGCCTCTCCCATTGAGACAATCTGTTGTAATTTTCTTCCGGGCACACCACTGTCGACGCCACGAGGCAAGCGCAGACTATGAGTTTTTAGAGTTGGTAAATTAGTCCAAGTAGTAATTTGCTTGATATGAGGTAGGTAGTCACAGATAGCCTCGACTAACGCCTCATTGTCCAATTTAAAGTACTCGATTTGTTCAGGGGATAAAGACTCTAACCAAGCACATAACGGAGCATTATCCGTCAGCCAAGGTAGCGTATTAGTACGACTGGCAAAAAAGGGCTCAAAGCGCCATAGCAATTGGTTATCGACCAAGAAACGATCGAGTGATTGGAATAGATATAACATGACTTCCCCCTGAAAACGCTAGTTTAGAGGGAAGTCACGCGAGATGGTAGCGGATTAGCGAACTGGTAGGTCAATATCCTTAAACATCTCTTCAATCTCAGCATTGGATTTCAAAGATAGCGCTTGCTCAACCACTGGACGCGTTAAATGAGGGGCGAAGCGCTCCATAAAATCGAACATGTAAGAGCGAAGGAAGGTACCGCGTCTAAAGCCGATGCTTGTGGTACTCGCACCAAAGATATGGCTCGCATCAATCGAGACAAGATCGGTATCTAGTTCTTCGTCGATGGCCATACTCGCGATCACACCCACACCGATACCCATACGAACATAAGTCTTGATGACGTCAGCATCGGTTGCAGTAAATACCACTCTTGGTGTTAAACCATATTTATTAAACGCGGTATCTAGCTCCGAACGTCCGGTAAAGCCAAACACATAGGTGACCAACGGGAATGAAGCAAGATCTTGAATCGTCACCTTCTCTTTCTGCGCTAAAGGGTGGCTCTTTGGCACGACAATCGAACGATTCCAGTGATAACACGGCAGCATAATCGCATCTTGATAGAGGTGAAGCGCTTCAGTTGCGATAGCGAAGTTAGCTGTACCTTTAGCAATCGCTTCAGACATCTGCGAAGGCGTACCTTGGTGCATGTGCAGCGACACTTTCGGATAACGCGCAGTAAAACCTTTGATCACGTCAGGAAGCGCATAACGCGCCTGAGTATGCGTTGTAGAAATATTCAGCGTGCCCATTTCTGGGTGGGTATGCTCACCAGCTACTGCTTTAATACTTTCAACTCGGGCAAGAATCTCTTGAGAGATACGAATAATGTCTTCACCAGCACCCGTAACCTGCGTCAAATGCTTACCACTACGCTCGAAGATCTGAATTCCAAGCTCATCTTCTAACAAACGAACCTGTTTACTGATGCCTGGTTGAGAGGTGTAAAGGCTCTCTGCCGTAGCCGATACATTTAAGTTATGGTTAACGACCTCAACAATATACTTCAATTGTTGTAATTTCATTCTGACCTCGTAATCCCTTATCGATGCCGCACAGCGATCAAACATAGTTTATAATATTTAGTTATAACGCCTTAAAAGTGAAATTGATAGTCAAATTGAGGCGACTGTTCAGAAAAGCAGGTAGTTTTTTGTTGATAATGCTCATTTTGCAACCAAATACTCAGATTGAGCTTTGCAAAGAGAGTTTTCATTAATAAAATTACTAAGTTGAGCAATAATGCGAAACAGTTACAGTCGCATGGCAGGATCGTGTATGCTTAACGGCTAGCCACTAAAAAACATAAGATACGGAATTTATGAATATTGGTTTAATCATAGCTTTAGTTGCCATCTTACTGGTGCTAGTTCTCGGCTATAACATTATGCTCCAGTATAAAGTTAAAGCGGAAACAGCGCGGAAACAGGAAAGTTCGCGTTACCTGCAAATTATTGATGCAACAGAAGAGCTTATCGGCCACGCCCATCACATGCCATACAGCAAAGAGCTACTGGTATGTCTGAATACTCGTATCCTAGATGCAGTTTTGAGTATGCATGAACTCGATCCTAAGAATAAACAGCTTGAACAACGTGTCGCCCACGTTAAGGATCAGATCAAGCAACTTGAAGAAAATTACAAGGGTGGCGAAAGCACCAGCTTTAAAGTTCCAAGCAGTGATAAACAAGCAATTGTTATGCTGAAACTTGTAAAGCGCCTACGAGATACCATTCGCAGCGAGCACAATAAAGGCCGCTTTGAGACTCAAGCGTATGTCACTGAGAATGCGCGCTTGGAAACCATTCAAGTTCGTATCAACATTGAAAATGTAATTAAACGTTCAAACGATGCGATTGTCCGTGGTCAACCAGGTACCGCAATACAGCTATTGAAAAAGGGCTTGGATGCACTGAGTACAAAAAACGACGCTTATTCAAATCAAGCGCGTGAAAAACTGCAGACGATGTATGACGAACTAGAATCTAAACGTCAAAGTAAGAACGCAGAAGAGTTACACCAAATTGAAGAGAGCCAGCGCCAAAATGATATGGATGCACTCTTTGGTGAAAAGAAAAAGTGGTAATATAACTCCCTGCAGTTATTTTCAAAAAGGTCGCACTAGCGGCCTTTTTCTATTTATTTTGTAAAGTAAGTCCAAGATGATCGAATTAGACCAATACCAATCGCTACTTGAACCAATAAACGGCTTCCTACAATGTTCCACTCCAGATGCATGGGTTGCAGAAGCTCGTAAACCGGAAAACCTTAAAGTGGTCCTTATCGATCACTTATTGTGTGAGCTTAAAGCGGGCCAATCCGCTATGTACCTAATTCGAAAATACGCGGTAGATAAAGAGAGTGCGCACAGCTTACTCGATTGGTTCCAGCCATATGAAGACTTCGCTTACCGCAAAACCGGTAGCCTTAAAACACTGAAAGGTAAGAGCAATATTTCCAAAGCCATCATGGCCAAATCCAATTCACCATATAGCCAAGATTTGATTGATAAAATGGTATTGCTAATCAAAGAAGAGTTACATCACTTCTATCAAGTGTTAGAGATTATGGAAGACCGTGGGATTGCCTATGAGCCTGTGCTGGCCAGTCGCTACGCAAAGGGGCTAATTGGAAAGATGGCGACCCATGAGCCACAAACACTGATAGATAAGCTGATTATTGGCGCGTATATCGAGGCACGCTCTTGTGAGCGTTTCGCCAAACTTGCTCCCCATATGGATGAAGATATTGCTAAGTTTTACGTATCGTTACTTCGCTCAGAAGCTCGTCATTATCAAGACTATCTGACGTTAGCCGAAGAGATCGCTGGAAAAAACATCACTGAGCGAATTGATTACTTCGGTCGTTTAGAAGCCGAGCTAATCTCGTCACCCGACAGTGACTTTAAGTTCCACAGCGGTGCACCCGCTTAATAAAAAAGGATGCTTAGTGCATCCTTTTTTATTTACTTAGGATCGAGTAACGCTTCCCCTAACCCTGCGGCATAAAGCTGTTTGCTGATTCGGTTCAATGCCTCAGCTTGCTTGGGTTCGATAATGAGTGTGCCTTTGCTCTTAAGTACGTCAATCATACCTTCTACACAGTCAGCATCAGGCCCAATTCCGTTTAGCTTTGAACGGATGAATCCAAACCAATCGCCATCCATTTTCTTTTTGACCTTCTCCAACACTTCTGGGGTGGTTACCTGAAACTGCTGCCTGCTATCAAATGCATCCTGATTTGTGCGCGCAATATCGTAAACAATATGAGCTTTCTTTTTCGCAATCAGCATCCCAGGGATATTCAATTGCAACTCAGCAATCTGCCCACCACTCATCTTGAGGAAGAATTTAATATCTTTGTAGCCACTACTATCTGGCTCAACATTATGTCTAGCTAACACGCTACTAGTGCCTGCAAGCTGATACCTATCTTTAAGAGATTTTTGATGCGAAGCGACCGCTTTAAACTCTTCTGTCCCGCAGATGAACAACTTCGCTCCCTGTAAGTCTTTAAACTTTTTCACTTTCACGGTGATACGAGCGCAATCTTTTAAATCTCCGACATCATTGTTTCGTATACGAGTAGTGATTTTAGCCAATGCGCCACTGTAGCTTTTAATGCCGCCGTACGCTCCGGGAGGAAAGCTGATTTCGGCGCCAAACGCCACTTTTAGCCTTTGAGCAAACGTATTTAGTTCTACCTGAGCCTGAATGATTTCTTTAAACATCAGGAATAGCTGTTTTCTCTTCAACTTGGCGTTGGCTACTTGGTTTTTGCCATGAAAATCCATTGCCTTAGTATTGAGTACTTTCTTCCCGGCTTCATTTGTTTCGAGATATTGGGCGATGTCAGCATCTAAATACTCCGCTAGATGCGCGTCATCAGTTAGGATATCGTGCATTAATTTGCACATTTTCCCTTCGTCAGTCTGTTGGAAACTCTTAGATTTTAGCTTGCCTCTCAGCTCAGCTAAACTCGATTGGTAATCAGCTTGGTTGACTAAACGAAAGCCTTGCGACATATGAGCTGATTGATTAATTCGCTTTAACACTTCGGCTTTAACTTTAGCGACGTCTGCTGGTGTTACTCTGGCGCTAGCTGGACCGGAGAGCGGGTCCGGACCGACGGCTGCGGCTAGTGTGTCTGTCATATAAAAGTACCTAAATTAGTAACTTGGTGTACGTACAGAACATTAAGACTGAGGGAGTACATCAAGCTGTATAGCTGTTGATTAAGATAAGCTTACAACTAAAGTTAGATTCAATTTATAAATTGATACCAATTAAAAGATACGTTTGAGAGATTGATCTAGGCATAAGCTAGTAACCACTAACTTAATAAGGACAAAAAAGCCAGCGAACGCTGGCTTTCATACAAAATTAAAGTATCTACACTATTTTAGTGTGGCGTTGATCTCTGCAAGTACGGCAGCAGGATCGCTAGCTTGAGTGATTGGACGACCAATCACCAAATAATCTGAACCCGCTTGAACCGCATCAACAGGCGTCATAATACGCTTCTGGTCACCTACCGCTGCGCCTGCAGGGCGAATGCCAGGAGTGACGAGCTTGAACTCTTTACCAAGCTCAGTCTTGAGCATAGAAGCTTCTTGAGCTGAACATACAACGCCATCTAGACCCGCATTCTTAGTCAGGGTTGCCAGACGAATCACTTGCTCTTGTGGGGCAGTATCAAGTCCAATACCCGCCAAGTCGCTCTGCTCCATGCTGGTGAGTACCGTTACACCGATAAGTAGCGGACGATCTTTACCATAAGGCTCTAGAATCTCACGTGACGCAGCCATCATGCGCTCACCACCGCTAGCATGTACGTTTACCATCCAAACGCCCATCTCTGCGGCTGCACGTACTGCTTTAGAACAGGTATTCGGGATATCGTGGAACTTCAGGTCAAGGAATACAGAGAAACCACGTTTGTGTAACTCTTTAACGAAATCAGGACCAAATAGCGTGAACATCTCTTTACCTACTTTTAGGCGGCAAGAGCTTGGGTCAATTCTATCAACAAAAGCGAGAGCATCTGCTTGGTTATCATAATCCAGTGCAACAATAACTTTTTGGTCGATCATTTCATCTCCTAACTTACTTTAAACAAATCGAAAAAAAGCAGCGGGATCGCCGCTGCCATTTGCTATGGGATATACCCAATCTTGTAAAATCATTCGCCATCCAATCCACGGATTGGCTTGATCGTCCCCCACCCTTTACAGGAAGGACAATGCCAATACATTGAATGGGTCGAGAAACCGCATTTTCGACAGCGATAATGAGGTTTCACTTTTAACTGTTCACCAACCAGTTTCTGCAACGTATCAAGACTGGCTTTGGCCCGCCCTTCTTCTGCTTCTGCTAAATGGTAGTCCATTAAACGATAGAAGCCTTTCATGGTTGGATTCTTGACTAGTTGGCGAGTCAGTAGCTCTTGAGCCGCTCCGGGGCCGTCGTGCTTTGCTACCATTTGCGCTAACATCAGTTCGGCCGACACACCCGCTTTACCAACAATACATTGGCGTAAGAAGTTCAGTAATTCGTCTTCTTGCCCTAGGTGGTGGTAACATTCAGCCAGCGTCGGCAACACTTCACTGACGAAGTCACTATCTTGTTCAAGGACGGCCTCTAAGTAAGCAATCGTACGCTTGTAATCTTCATCTTCTAGGTAGAGTTTACCAAGGGCAATGCTAGCCCTTACGCATCTAGGGTCTTCAGTCAGCGCCTTTTTAAAGTTCTGTCTTGCCTGGGTATGATTGCCTTCTGCTTGCTCTTGCATCGCCAACTCACACCAGAAATGCCCAATGCTGGTGCGCATACGTTTACGACCCATTTTAACTAGCAGCGAGGCATAGTGAATGGCTTTGCTCCATTCACGAGTCTGTTGATAGATAGCGACGAGTTGTTGAAGAGCAGCTTCACGATGGTCAGGTTCATCAACCAATTGCTCGAAGATTTTTTCCGCTCGATCCAAAAAGCCGGATGCCATGTAATCTTTGGCGAGCTGTTGGAGAGCAATGTTTTTTTGGTCAATAGTAAGACCAGAGCGAGAGATAAGATTCTGGTGAATGCGAATAGCGCGGTCTACTTCTCCTCGTGAGCGAAACAAATTACCTAACGCTAAGTGCGTGTCGATAGTTTCGTTATCCACTTGAAGAAGTTCAATAAAGTGATCCACCGCTTTATCAGATTGATCTGACAACAGCAGGTTTAGGCCCGTCACGTATTGACGGGATATTTGATTAGATTGTTTCTGCTTATCTTGCTGGGCACTGCGATTACCCATATACCAACCATACGCGGCAGCAATCGGTAATAATAAGAAGAGAATTTCTAACATCAAGTAACAGCCTACCTAATAAAAATCTTGTTAAGCTTTCTCTTGAGTCGGCTCAGCAGTTGGAGGAGAAAGCTTATTAAGCTTCTTCTTCAGTTTGCGGACCTGGAGCTGCGATTTGAGGTGTAATCCACCGAACACTAACCAAGCTAGGCTAAAACCTACCACAAATACCACACCTAACAGTGTCGATAGGTGAAAGTCACCTTGAGCAATAAGGTAGTTGAATGTCACAACAGCTTGATTCTGAGAGCCTAATGCTAGTGCAATTAAGAATAGGGCCAGTACAAGAACGATTTTTATAATTTTCATAGTCCATCACCTAAGATTAGTTCTGCCGTACGATTATGCAGTAAAAGCACGAAACAAACCATGGTTATCTCTGAAATTCGGGCCATAAAAAAGCGGCATACTTAGGTATGCCGCTTTTTTATCAATAGATTACGTAATTTAGTCTAGGTTTACACGCTCACGTAATTCTTTCCCCGGTTTGAAGTGGGGAACGAACTTACCTTCCAACTCCACTTTGTCACCAGTTTTGGGGTTACGACCAACTCTAGGCTCACGGAAGTGCAAAGAGAAACTACCGAAACCACGGATCTCAATTCGATCGCCACCTTCTAGAGTTGACGCCATATGCTCTAAAATATCTTTTACAGCATCTTCTATCTCTTTTGCTGAAAGGTGCGTCTGTTCTGCACAGAGTCTTTCAATCAATTCAGACTTAGTCATAGTTGCCCTCATAGAGTAATTTATCACTTATTATAGTAAGTAATACCAGTTCCAACAAACACTTGCCTTCAATTTTAGACAAAAATTGACCAATGTGTGTAGTGAAAAAGTGCTTTTTCAGAACATCTTGTAGAGATTGGTATTACTACTAGCTATTACGTAAACATAAAAAAGGAGCCTTTCGGCTCCTTTTTCTTAAAAGCGATTTAATTATTCGCCTTTAGCTGCTTTGAAAGCGTCAGCCATAGCGTTACCGAATGAAGCTTCGTCAGCTTTGTTCAGTGAAGCCATTGCTTCTTGCTCTTCAGCTTCATCTTTAGCTTTGATAGATAGGTTGATTACGCGGTTCTTACGGTCTACACCTGTGAACTTAGCTTCAACACTGTCACCAGCGCTTAGGATTAGAGAAGCGTCTTCTACGCGGTCGCGAGAAACTTCAGAAGCGCGGATGTAACCTTCTACGCCTTCTTCAAGTTCGATAGTAGCACCTTTAGCGTCAACAGCAACAACAGTACCGTTAACTAGAGTGCCTTTCTTCTTCTCAGCAACGTAAGCATTGAATGGGTCATTTTCCATTTGCTTAACGCCTAGAGAGATACGCTCACGCTCAGCATCTACTGCTAGAACTACTGCAGAGATCTCGTCGCCTTTCTTGTACTCACGTACAGCTTCTTCACCAGCAACATTCCAAGAAATGTCAGATAGGTGAACTAGACCGTCGATGCCGCCTTCTAGACCGATGAAGATACCAAAGTCAGTGATTGACTTGATCTTACCAGTAACCTTGTCGCCTTTAGCTTGCGCTTCAGCGAAAGATTGCCATGGGTTAGCTTTACACTGTTTCAGACCTAGAGAGATACGACGACGTTCTTCGTCGATTTCAAGAACCATAACCTCAACTTCGTCGCCAACATTAACAACTTTAGATGGGTGGATGTTCTTGTTAGTCCAATCCATTTCAGAAACGTGTACTAGACCTTCAACGCCTTCTTCGATTTCAACGAAACAGCCGTAGTCAGTTAGGTTAGTAACGCGACCAGATAGTTTGTGACCTTCTGGGTAACGCTTAGCGATAGCTACCCATGGATCTTCGCCTAGCTGCTTAAGACCTAGTGATACGCGAGTACGCTCACGGTCGAACTTAAGAACTTTAACTTGGATCTCGTCACCAACGTTAACGATCTCAGAAGGGTGCTTAACGCGCTTCCAAGCCATGTCAGTGATGTGTAGTAGGCCGTCAACGCCGCCTAGGTCTACGAATGCACCGTAGTCAGTAAGGTTCTTAACGATACCTTTAACTTCTGCGCCTTCTTGTAGAGTTTCTAGAAGCTCATCACGCTCAACGCTGTTCTCAGACTCGATAACTGCACGGCGAGAAACAACTACGTTGTTACGCTTCTGGTCAAGTTTGATAACTTTGAACTCTAGCTCTTTGTTTTCTAGGTGAGCAGTGTCGCGGATAGGACGCACGTCTACTAGTGAACCTGGAAGGAAAGCACGGATACCGTTTAGTTCAACAGTGAAACCGCCTTTAACTTTACCGTTGATGATACCAACAACAGTTTCAGCTTCTTCACAAGCCTTCTCAAGAACGATCCAAGCTTCGTGACGCTTCGCTTTCTCACGAGAAAGTTGAGTCTCACCGAAACCGTCTTCTACAGCGTCTAGAGCTACGTCTACTTCAGAACCAACTTCAACTTCAAGTTCGCCAGCAGCGTTCTTGAACTGTTCAGCAGGGATAGCAGACTCAGACTTAAGACCAGCATCTACAAGAACGAAACCGTTCTCGATAGCTACTACAGTACCTTTAACGATAGTACCTTGTTGGAATTCTGTTTCGTTTAGAAACTCTTCAAAGAGTTGAGCAAAAGATTCAGTCATTTATTTAATCTTCAATAAATTAAACGTCCACGGGTATCCTACCTCGTGGGGTTATTAAATTCGCCAGTCATCATCCTTGCGACCAACGCTCTGACCTAGCAGCCTAGGCTACTAGCTTAGATTCGATATATTGTAGTGCCTTTTCTACCACTTCGTCGATACTCATCGTAGTAGAATCTAGCAAAAGCGCATCCTCTGCAGGGCGTAATGGTGCCACTGGGCGGTTACGATCTCGGTCGTCACGCTCTTGGATCTCGCTCAAAAGGTCGTCAAATTTAACATCTAAACCCTTGCCTTGCAACTGTTTCAGGCGGCGAGTTGCTCGCTCTTCAGCGCTAGCATCAAGGAAAATTTTCACCTCTGCCTGAGGGAAAACTACCGTGCCCATATCACGGCCATCAGCAACGAGACCTTCGCCTTCAGCAAATGCACGCTGACGACGCAGTAATGCTTCACGAACGCGTGGTAGCGCTGCAACTTTCGACGCTGCCATACCCGTTTCTTCTTTACGCAGCTCACCAGAGACATCTTCGCCTTCTAGAATAACTTTCACTAAGTCGCCTTCCGCAACAAACTGTACGTCAAGGTGGGTAGCAAGTGGAACCAGTGCATCTTCCGACTCTAAGTTAACACCATGATGGATAGCAGCCAGTGCCAATACTCGGTAGATAGCACCAGAATCTAATAAGTGAAAACCTAGCTTGTTTGCTAGCAGCATACAAAGAGTGCCCTTACCTGCACCACTTGGTCCATCAACGGTGACTACCGGTGTATGAGACGACATGTTTTACTCCGCGTTAGTTACTGATCATTGCTCCACGCATTGACCTTTGTTTGGCGTGAAATTATAGAGGTAAACGTGTAGAGGTTCTAGGAAGATAATCGGGAAATTCAAAAAAGAGCGCGATTGCGCTCTCGAACGTACTTATAACTGGATTCGTTCTAAGTTCCGAGTGACTAAACCCTCACCTATTCCTTTAACAGCGGTTAACTCCTGCGCGGTTTTGAAGCTGCCATGCTCATCGCGATAAGAAACAATCGCTTGTGCTTTCTTAAGCCCAACCCCATTCAGTAACGCCGCTAACTCCTCCGCTCCCGCACTATTGATATTGACGGTAATTTCAATCCCTTCGTATTTAGGATTGGATTTGCTGTCGGCAGCCAAGCTTAACGGAGCAGCCACGATTAAAGCCATAATTAGTACTATCTGTTTAAACATTTCGATTTCCTTTCTATCAATATGTCTGAACAGAATAATCAAGCACGCAGTCAAGCTATAACCCTAAGCCAGAAAAACAAAACGGGCTGCAATTGCAGCCCGTTTTAATCGATATATCAGTTACATCATGACTGATTATTGCGTCACAACGTAATATTCGATATCAATCGTTTTACGTAAAATACTAATTAAGCCAGACAGGTCTTGCTGAGCATTTGCTTGTGTCATTTGCTGAGCAATCTGTTCGTTATACATAGTATTAAACATTGAAGAAACATCGGTTAGTTCAACCACTACGATATCACCGTTTAGGTCTTTCGCTTGAGCAAACTCTACTTTACCTTCTTCAGGTTTCACCATAGAGAAAACAACGTCTGCAAGTGGAGAGCTACGATCAACCGTTTCTGTTTCGCCGAATACGAGACCACTTTCTTTCAATAAGCCTTGCTTACCTTCTTTAAGTTCAGCAACCAGCTTGTCAGCAAGTTCGATCGCACTCTGTTCACCTTTGACTTTCGCCAGTGTCGTCGTCACTTGTTCACGAACGTCTGCTAGTGGTAGAACCATTTCATCACGAGCGTCTTCAACACGAACAACAATCACGTGTTCAGGTGCAACTTCGATAACTTCTGAGTTCAGGCCGTCTTCTTTCACTTCTGGGCTAACGATAGCTTGTAATACAGCTGGCGTTTTCAATAGCTCTGGAGCATCGACTTGAGAAATGAAGTCAGTGGTATGAATCTTAGCGTTAATGGCTTGCGCGGCATCATCCAAAGAATCAGGGTATTCAAACGCAACTTTTTCAAGTTCACTTTGCAGTTCGTAGTACTGGTCGACCGCTTGCTGATCTTTAAGCTCTTGTTTGATTTCCGCAGCAACCTCAGCGTATGGCTTAGCAACTGAATCTTTCAGTTCGTCAAGCTTGATGATGTGGTAACCGAAATCTGATTTAACCAGACCTGTTGTATCACCG
This sequence comes from Vibrio orientalis CIP 102891 = ATCC 33934, assembly GCF_000176235.1. Lineage (NCBI taxonomy): Bacteria > Pseudomonadati > Pseudomonadota > Gammaproteobacteria > Vibrionales > Vibrionaceae > Vibrio > Vibrio orientalis. The sequence goes on from NZ_ACZV01000005.1 coordinate 1,560,873, forward strand.
ACTTTCGTCAACGCAAAGGCTGCGTCTTCAAATGCTGGGTCCATGACATCACGCTCAATCCAACCTAGTGAGCCGCCTTCTGACGCGCTACCGAAGTCATCAGATTTTTCTTCAGCTAGCGTTGCAAAGTCAGCACCTGCGTTGAGTTCATCAAGAATCGCCTGCGCTTTAGCTTGATCATCACCTTCAACAAGGATGTGGCTCACGCGGCGCTGCTCTTCAGATGAATACTTGTCTAAATGTTCTTGGTAGTACTGCTTCGCTTGCTCTTCCGATACTTGAATATCGTCTTTTAGCTGCTGAGCCGATAGCTCGATGTAGGCAACTTTCACTTGCTCAGGGCGTGTGTAACGCTCTGGGTTTTGTTTGTAGTAGTCGTTAATTTCGTCTTCAGACAATTGTGCTTTTGCTGCAAAGTCTTCTAGAGATAACGTTACTTTCTTCACTTCACGAGTTTGAGTCAGTAGCTTGCTTTGAGCTTCGACTTCACTCGGCAACGTAAAGTCACTGCCTTGAATAGCAGTTAGCAACTGATTACGTACTAGATCACGACGCAGGTATTCTGCAAAGCTCTCTGCATTGAAGCCAGCACGACGAAGTGCCGTTTGATAGATCTCTTGATCGAACTTACCATCAATTTGGAACTGAGGCATTTCTAGAATCAGTGTACGCACCTGCGTATCACTCACACGCAAACCTAGTGATTCCGCGTGCTGCTCCAGTAGTACATCGTTAACCATACGGTCAAGTACAGATTTGCGGAAAGACTCTACGTAGCTAGGGTCAGCCAACAAGTTAGAGAAGTAATCACCAAGCTGAGCTTGCATGCGGTTACGTTCATTTTGGTAAGCTTGTTCAAACTCACCACGGCCAATTTCAACATTACCTACTTTCGCAGCTGTGTTATTTGAACCGCCAACAATGTAGCTACCAACACCTGCAAACACGAAAGATAGGATGATAAGTCCCAGGATAATTTTAACCGCGATGCTGTTAACGCCTTCGCGTAATCGGTCCATCATACTTAAACTACTCTCCGCTTATACATCGCACCAACATGATTGAAAAGTTGGTCACGATATACTTCATTAAAATAAAAATTGATTAGCGCGATAATACCAGAAAAAGAAATGCGCATCAGTATGATGCGCATAATTTAAAAAGGTTCGAAAAAATCAGCCTAAATGGCGATTTTTTGATTAGTTGCAAGAATCTTTAAGAGCCTTACCAGCTTTAAACGCAGGAACTTTAGCTTCTGCGATTTGGATTTCTTCACCAGTCTTAGGGTTACGGCCTGTGCGTGCAGCACGAGTACGTACGCTGAATGTACCGAAGCCAACTAGAGCAACTTGATCACCAGACTGCAGAGTGTCGCCTACAGCTTCGATGAATGCATCAAGTGCACGGCCAGCTGAAGCTTTTGATAGATCTGCGTTTTCTGCGATTTTTTCTACTAATTGTGTTTTGTTCACTGTGATTCCCCTTTGCGCCACCTGGTTATTTTTTTATAGGTAGCTTAACGTTCCATTTCATTTCAAATTCGCGACAAACCCTTGTATAACAAGGCTTGAAGCTATCGTCGCTAACGTTAGCGTCCAAAAAAAACGCTGACAAGCCTTTTTATGCTTATCAGCGTAATCTTTTACTTATTTTTGCTACATATCACTATTTTACCGCAGCAAACTCGACACCAGACGGCTCATTTTCTAATGCCACTTTCAAAACTTCGTCGATCCATTGCACTGGAATCACCTTAAGATCGGCAATCACATTGTCAGGAATGTCTTCTAGATCACGTTCGTTATCTTTTGGAATCAGAACCGTTTTGATACCACCACGGTGTGCAGCCAGTAGTTTTTCTTTCAGTCCACCAATCGGTAGAACTTCACCACGTAGGGTAATTTCACCCGTCATACCCACTTCCGCTTTCACAGGGTTACCTGTTAGGCTAGAAACAAGTGCTGTACACATCGCGATACCCGCACTTGGGCCGTCTTTTGGTGTCGCACCTTCAGGTACGTGAACGTGAATATCACGCTTCTCATAGAAATCTGAGTTAATGCCCAGTTTCTCGGCGCGTGAACGTACGACCGTCATCGCTGCTTGAATCGATTCTTTCATCACATCGCCAAGCGAACCGGTTTGCGTCAACTTACCTTTACCTGGCATAGATTCTGTTTCGATAGTCAGTAAGTCACCACCGACTTGAGTCCATGCTAGACCCGTTACCTGACCTACACGGTTGCTATCATCTGCTTTACCAAAGTCATGGCGTTGGACACCTAGATACTCTTTAAGATTATCCATGCTGACAGTGACAGACTTTAGTTTGGCATCAAGCAGAATATTCTTCACCGCTTTACGACAAATCTTCGAGATTTCGCGCTCTAGGCTACGTACACCCGCTTCTCGCGTGTAGTAACGGATAATGCCGATGATAGCCGAATCTTCGATCTCAATCTCATGAGGCTTAAGGCCGTTGCGTTTCACTTGCTTATCAACAAGGTGGCGCTTAGCAATATTCAGCTTTTCATCTTCGGTATAACCCGATAGACGAATCACTTCCATACGGTCTAATAGTGGCCCAGGAATATCCATAGAGTTCGATGTCGCAACGAACATGACATCTGACAGGTCGTAATCGACTTCTAGGTAGTGATCGTTAAATGCGTTGTTCTGTTCTGGATCGAGAACTTCTAGCAGTGCTGAAGACGGGTCACCACGCATATCCGATGACATCTTGTCGATCTCATCAAGAAGGAAAAGTGGGTTCTTCACGCCAACTTTTGACATCTTCTGGATAAGCTTGCCTGGCATTGAACCGATATAAGTACGACGGTGACCACGGATTTCCGCTTCATCTCTTACGCCACCCAGTGCCATGCGCGTATATTTACGACCTGTCGCTGCTGCAATAGAGCGACCTAAAGACGTTTTACCTACACCAGGAGGACCAACAAGACATAGAATTGGACCTTTGAGCTTATTAATTCGGTTTTGAACCGCTAAGTACTCAAGGATACGTTCTTTAACACGCTCTAGACCGTAATGGTCTTCGTTAAGAATCTCTTCGGCTTTGGCTAGGTTCTTCTTCACCTTAGAACGTTTATTCCAAGGCACACCTAACATCCAGTCGATGTAGCCACGAACTACTGTTGCTTCAGCTGACATCGGTGACATCATCTTCAGTTTCTGTAGCTCTTGTTCTGTCTTCTCGCGCGCTTCTTGAGGCATCTTCGATTCTTCGATCTTCTGCTTTAGAGTCTCGAACTCGTCAACGCCATCTTCGCTTTCGCCAAGTTCTTTCTGAATCGCTTTCATTTGCTCATTCAGATAATACTCGCGTTGCGATTTTTCCATCTGCTTCTTAACGCGAGTGCGAATACGCTTCTCAACTTGCAGCAGATCGATTTCAGATTCCATTTGGCCCATCAAGAACTCAAGACGCTCTGTCACATCTAACAGTTCTAACACCGCCTGCTTATCAGCAAGTTTTAGAGGCATGTGCGCTGCGATAGTATCAGCCAGACGAGCGGCCTCATCGATACCATTTAGCGAAGTGAGCACTTCAGGTGGGATCTTTTTATTGAGCTTGATAAAGCCTTCAAACTGGTTGATTGCACTGCGTACAATCACTTCTTGTTCACGCTCGTCTAGTTCAGACGTCGTTAAATACTCGGCTTCAGCAAAGAAGAATTCGTTTTCAATAAAATGATTGATTTTTGCACGTTGCTGACCTTCAACAAGCACTTTGACAGTACCATCTGGTAGCTTCAGTAATTGAAGGATCGTCGCAACGGTACCAACTTCAAACATGTCCGATTGAGCTGGCTCGTCAGTATCCGCTTCTTTCTGCGCCACTAACAATACTTGCTTGTTGTTATCCATTGCAGCTTCAAGACATGCAATCGACTTTTCTCGGCCAACAAACAATGGAATTACCATGTGCGGGTAAACGACTACATCTCTTAGAGGTAGTACGGGGATCTCGATACGTTCGGAACGTTCCAAGTTCATATTATTCTCTCTTCCGCTTAGTCCTATCTGCAGTATATGGGGCTTAATTGCTTGGATTCAATGAAAGAATAAAAAAAAGGGAGTAATTGATTACTCCCTTTCTACTGATATCAAATTATGTGAATCGTATTAAGATTCTGCACCTGCGGCTTGGTTATCTGAGTTGCTGTAAATCAGCAATGGATCAGACTCACCTTTAATCACTGACTCATCGATAACGACTTTACTTACGTCGTCCATTGATGGCAGTTCATACATGGTTTCAAGCAGCACGCCTTCAAGAATTGAACGAAGACCACGAGCACCTGTTTTACGCTCCATTGCTTTCTTAGCAATTGCACGTAGTGCGTCTTCACGGAACTCTAGCTCCGCATCTTCTAATTCAAATAAAGCCGCGTATTGCTTAGTCAGTGCGTTTTTCGGCTCACAAAGGATTTGGATTAATGCATCCTCATCTAGCTCTGTCAGCGTTGTCGTTACAGGAAGACGACCAATGAACTCAGGGATTAGGCCATATTTAACCAAATCTTCTGGCTCAACTTGAGTGAACAGTTCACCCACAGTCTTAGTTTCATCTTTAGAACGAACTTCCGCAGCAAAACCAATGCCAGTGCCCGTCGCAACACGTTGCTCGATCACTTTATCTAGGCCAGCAAATGCACCGCCACAAATAAATAGAATCTTAGATGTATCTACTTGTAGGAATTCTTGCTGAGGATGCTTACGGCCACCTTGTGGTGGAACAGAAGCAACCGTACCTTCAATCAGTTTCAATAGCGCTTGCTGAACACCTTCACCTGATACGTCACGCGTAATCGATGGGTTTTCAGCCTTACGAGAGATCTTGTCGATCTCATCGATGTACACGATACCACGCTCAGCTTTCGCTACGTCGTAATCACACTTCTGCAGAAGTTTCTGGATGATGTTTTCTACATCTTCACCAACGTAACCCGCTTCAGTTAGCGTTGTTGCGTCAGCCATAGTGAATGGTACATCTAGGAAACGAGCTAATGTCTCTGCCAGTAGCGTTTTACCACTACCGGTAGGACCGATTAGCAAGATGTTACTTTTACCAAGTTCTACACCTTCGCTCGTCGTATCTCCATTACGTAAACGCTTATAGTGGTTATAAACGGCTACTGCTAGCACTTTCTTCGCGTAATCTTGGCCAATCACGTAGTCATCAAGGTGTTCACGAATATCTCTTGGCACAGGGAGTGCTTCCGATTGTTTCTTCGGTAGAACATCTTTAATTTCTTCACGAATGATGTCGTTACATAGGTCGACACATTCATCACAAATATAGACTGACGGACCAGCGATTAGCTTACGAACTTCATGCTGGCTTTTGCCGCAGAAAGAGCAGTAAAGAAGCTTACTACTACTGCTCTCTTTGCTTTTATCTGTCATTCGCTAACCTCTTAGCCTTTACTTATATGACTTGAGTGTATATCAATATATGGCAATGTTGCTAGTTATTCACCGCGATGAGTGAGAACTGCATCCACTAGACCATATTCAACCGCTTGATCGGCTGCCATGAAGTTGTCACGATCAGTATCACGCTCAATCACTTCTAGTGGTTGGCCTGTATGCTCAGCAAGGAGTTTGTTGAGTTTTTGTTTGATCGTAAGAATCTCTTGAGCATGGATTTGAATATCCGATGCCTGACCTTGGAACCCACCTAGTGGTTGGTGAATCATTACTCGTGAGTTAGGGAGAACATAGCGCTTGCCTGGTGCACCACCAGCAAGTAAGAATGCACCCATCGAGCATGCTTGACCCATACATACCGTGCTTACGTTTGGCTTGATAAACTGCATTGTGTCGTAGATAGACATACCTGCAGTTACGCTGCCACCCGGCGAGTTAATGTATAGGAAAATATCTTTATCTGGATTCTCTGATTCTAGGAAAAGCAGCTGTGCCACGACAAGGTTTGCCATGTGGTCTTCCACTTGACCAGTCAAGAAAATTACACGCTCTTTCAGCAAACGAGAGTAGATATCGTAAGAACGTTCACCACGGGAAGTTTGTTCAACCACCATTGGTACTAGTGCGTCCATAATTGATGGCATTGTATTTTTTTCTTGGTAGCTCATATTCTTATGTCCCTAAAATAAATGGCCCGTATGATACATATCATACGGACCATTGTTAGCAGAATAGTTAACGATTAGTCAACCTTCTCAGCAATAAATTGCTTATTAAGCAGCTGGTTGCTGGTTCATTAGCTCGTTGAAGCTAACTTCTTTTTCAGAAACCTGAGCTTTAGAGATGATTGCATCAATAGCTTGCTCTTCTAGAGCAACATTGCGCATGTTGTTCATCATTTGCTCGTTCTGCTCGTAGTAAGAAACAACTTCTGTTGGATCTTCGTATGCAGTAGCCATCTCTTCGATAAGTGCTTTCACTTTCTCGTCGTCAGCTTTTAGCTCTTCAGACTTGATTACTTCACCTAGTAGAAGACCTACAACTACGCGACGTTTAGCTTGCTCTTCGAACAGTTCACGTGGAAGTTGTGCAGCCGCTTCTGGGTTACCACCGAAACGCTGTGCAGCTTGCTGACGTAGAGTACCGATCTCTTGATCGATTAGTGCAGCAGGTACGTCGATGTCGTTTTCTTTAACTAGACCGTCGATAGCTTGCTCTTTGATGCGGTTCTTAATAGCTTGCTTAAGTTCACGCTGCATGTTCTTACGAACTTCTGCTTTAAGAGCGTCAACGCCACCTTCAGCAACACCGAACTTAGAAACGAACTCGTCGTTTAGTTCTGGAAGCTCACGAGCTTCAACTTTGTTTACTTTGATTGCGAACTTAGCAGCTTTACCTTTTAGGTTTTCTGCGTGGTAATCTTCTGGGAAAGTCACGTCGATTTCGAATTCCATACCAGCAGTCTTACCTGCGATACCGTCTTCAAAACCAGGGATCATGCGACCAGCGCCCATTTCTAGAGGGAAGTTCTCAGCTTTACCGCCTTCAAACTCTTCGCCGTCGATAGAACCAACGAAGTCGATAGTTGCACGCTTACCTTCTTCAGCAGCTTCTTCAACTTCAGCCCAAGTTGCTTGCTGTTTACGTAGAGTGTCGATCATCTCTTCAACGTCTGAGTCTTGAACTTCAGTTGTTGGTTTTTCAACAGTGATACTCTCTAGGCCTTTTAGCTCAACTTCTGGGTAAACTTCGAAAGTTGCGTTGAATACTAGGTCTTGACCTTCTGTAGACTCAACTGGAGCGAAAGTAGGTGCGCCTGCTGGGTTGATTTTCTCTTTAACGATCGCTTCGATGAAGTGACGTTGCATTACTTCACCCATCACGTCTTGACGTACTGCTTTGCCGTACATCTTCGCAACCATTTTTAGAGGCACTTTGCCTTTACGGAAACCATCGAAACGACGGTTTTTTGCGATGTTGCGTAGTTCAGCTGTTACAGCATCTTCGATGTTTGCAGCAGGAACAGTAATGTTTAGACGGCGCTCTAGGCCCTCTAGCGTTTCAACAGTAACTTGCATTATTCATTAACCTCAAAACTGGCTCAGATAACTGAGCGTATGTGCTCTACTCTGTAACAGAAATAGAACCCATCCTTGTTTGTACTCTAAGAGTACTCTTCTATAAATCGAGTATCGACAACTGACGAATCAATCATCGGACTAATTAGCGATATCCTTACGAATTTGATTCGATAAAAAGGTATCTCCGATTAGCCTCAGGATAAAAATTCAGACGCAGCATTCTACCGACCAGATCAATCGCTGTCGAGTCCAGCCCCACGATCGCTACGGGATTCACCTAAAAACTCACTTAACTGCAAAAAAAAGCGCCAATAAAGCATGCTTTGTTTCCAGAAATGGGGACATTAATGGCTTTTTCAAGAGAAACTAATATTTTTTTTCGATTAAAGATCAAAACTCGATCTACGTCCGGTTTTATACCTCACTTTGTTAAGAGCAATAAACACATTCATAACAAAAACCTTTACGCTATATATGGATGAGTAAGTGATACAGGGTTGTAAATGTTGACGTTCCAAAGAAGTAAGTTCTACCTCTGCATCCTCTATATTATCGTTATCACACTTGGTGCTAGCTGGGTTTGGAATACCAGCGAAGAAGATCAATTTGACACTCATAAAGAGCAGCTAGAACGCTTCGCTGAATTTATCTCGAGCAAACTCGACAAATACGCTCACCTGCCGCAGTTGATTGCCAAAGACACCGAGATCATTTCAGCGCTACAAAACCCTACCAATTCCGCCCAAATTGAGCTCACTAACCGCTATCTGGAACAGGTCAATAACACCATCCAGTCAACCGACGCTTATTTACTTGATGAGTTTGGGAACACCATCGCATCGAGTAACTGGAATTTGCAGCGCTCATTTGTCGGCCGAAACTATGCTTGGCGACCTTACTTTTCCAATGCCATTCAAGGGCAGCCTAGCCAGTATTTTGCCCTAGGTTCAAGCTCTAAGCAGCGCGGGTACTATTTTTCTTATCCTGTCACTTACGCGGCCGAAATTATTGGCGTGATCGTGATTAAGATGGACCTGACCGCTATCGAGTCAAATTGGCAAAACAAAACCAACATCTTAGTAGCGACTGATAACTACAACGTTATTTTCATGTCGAGCAACGAAGAGTGGCTGTTTAAAAGCTTAACGACCCTATCGGAAGCTCAGCGCCAAACCATCTTAAATAGCCGTCAGTATCTCGATTCACCGATACGTTCGTTTGGCTTTGCCGGTGACTTGTCGATACCTCGTTCGGAGCTCACTAATCCACTTTCAACTGGATTCGAAAATTCCTATCTGGTCTCTTCGCGGCCACTAGAGAAGCACGATTTAACCCTAAGGGTGCTAACGCCTAAAGCGACATTACTCTGGTCAACGCTTAGCTTCTCTTTGGTCACAACACTGCTGTTTGTGATTGCTTATTTGTCGCTGCAGCTCACATATCAACGTAACCTCAAGAAAAGGCAATTTGAACAACTTCAATCTGAAGCCAAGCAAAAGCTCGAGTTTTTGGTCATGGAGCGAACGTCAGAGCTTCAAGCGGAAGTTGCTGAGCGAACCAAAACAGAGCACGCGTTACGACAAACCCAAGATGAATTGATTCAAGCAGCTAAACTGGCCGTATTAGGTCAAATGTCGGCCAGTATCAGTCATGAACTCAACAACCCGTTGGCCGCCATTCGCAGTTTCGCTGACAATGGACGGCGTTTTTTGGAAAAATCCAAATATGATCGCGTAGACGATAACCTGACACGGATTTCAGCACTGACCGATCGCATGGCAAAAATAAGTAGCCAGCTGCGTTCGTTTGCCAAAAAGAGCGACAGTGATGAAATTACCAGAGCCGATGCTGCCCCAATTATCTTCGCAGCGAAAGAGCTGCTCGCACCGCAATTTAAAGCTAATCAGGTCACGTTGAATCTTGATATTGAGCCAAACTTGCCAAGTATCGAGATCAACCCGATCCAACTTGAGCAGGTGCTCATCAACCTACTAACCAATGCCATACAAGCGATTGAGGACCAACAGTCGAAACAGATCGATCTGTCTGTTCAGTATGGTAACGGCAAAGTCGAAGTATTGGTCGATGACAATGGGCCAGGTATCCCATTCGATAGCCAAGCTCAACTGTTCGAACCTTTTTACACCACCAAGAAAAACGGTTTAGGTTTAGGTCTCTCTATCTCCCACCAGATTACCCAAGCAATGGGAGGCGAGTTAAGTGTAACCACATCGCCACTTGGTGGAGCGAGGTTCATACTCGCGATACCAACGACAACACAATAACGATCAAGGAAAGTCGATGTACGATGTCATATTCATTGATGATGAGAGCGATATTCGCCTCGCCATTGAACAAAGCTTCGAGCTAGAGGAAATACCAGCGCGATTTTTTGCCAGTGCCGAAGAAGCGCTACTGGCGATAAAAACTGATGGCCTACCAAAAGTCGTGATTACCGATATTTGTTTGCCCGGTTTATCTGGTGAAAACATCCTTTCCAGTATCCAGCATCAGGACGCGGAAATTCCGGTTATTTTGATTACCGGTCACGGCGATATTTCGATGGCTGTCAACGCACTGAGAAATGGCGCCTACGACTTTATCGAAAAGCCCTTCCCTATCGATCGACTGATTGATACCACGCGCCGTGCTCTGGACAAGCGCGTATTAACACTCGAAAACCAAGAGCTCAAACGTAGCCTGAAAGCGAGTCAGGCGCTTGGGCCACGCATTATTGGTGAGACGCCATCAATTCAGGCGCTTCGAGACACCATTATCCATATTGCCGATACCAATGCTGATATTTTACTGTTTGGCGAAACTGGCACAGGTAAAGAGCTGTTTGCGCGCTCGATTCATGAACAAAGCTCTCGTCGAGATAATAACTTTGTTGCGATTAACTGTGGCGCAGTCCCAGAGAACTTGATTGAAAGTGAGCTTTATGGCCATGAAAAAGGGGCTTTCACTGGCGCTGATAGCATCCGAATCGGCAAGCTTGAACATGCCCAAGGCGGCACCCTGTTTTTAGATGAAATCGAATCCATGCCGATGCAAGCACAGATTCGCTTATTGCGCGTACTGCAAGAACGCATGATAGAACGTGTCGGCTCTAACTCCCTGATCCCAATTGACATCCGCGTCATTGCCGCCACTAAAGTCGATTTAAAACAGGCAGCAGCAGAAGGCAGTTTTCGCGAAGACCTCTATTATCGACTCAACATCGTTACCTTAGAGTTACCTCCCCTTAGGCAGCGTAAAGAAGATATTGCGACGCTGTTCCATCACTTCTTACTGGTCGCCGCCTCTCGCTATGGTAAATCTGCCCCAGCTATTGAGGCTCAGCAAATTCATCAGCTCATGGCCCATGACTGGCCGGGTAATGTTCGAGAGTTACGTAATGCCGCAGAGCGCTTCGTCTTGCTTGGCCATCTTTCTCAGTTCGGTGAGAGTGATAACGTCAGTAGCAAAGAAACTAGCCTTGCCCAACAAGTCGCTGAGTTTGAGAAAAGCATTATTGAGCAAGCCCTTAACCAATGCGACGGCAGCATCAAAGCTACGATGGAACATCTGCAACTGGCACGTAAAACCTTATATGACAAGATGCAGAAATATGGCCTAGATAAAAACAACTACAAAGGTGAATAACCTATTCACTTTTTATTCATGTTGGGCGCTCTATATTGGTGTCATCAAAAGGAACTGATGATTCAGAGTTAAGTTAATAACTCTTACTGTTCAAATAGTATGTCCCTAAAACAAAAGCCCCGGATAGCTGTCTATCCGGGGCTTTTTTTGTCTAAGGTTTACGTTACTTGGTAATTATCTCAGGTCCCATCAGCGTCGTTGGTAGCCACGTTGATACCCAAGGTACGTACGTGACGATGATGAGGAAGAGGAACATGACCCCAACCCAAGGTAGGGCTGCTTTGACCACCTGCATCATCGACATCTTCGCGACCCCGGCGGTAACAAACAAGTTGAGCCCGACAGGCGGCGTGATCATCCCTATCTCCATGTTCACCACCATCATGATGCCAAGGTGAATTGGATCGATACCGAGCGCAATCGCAATTGGGAACACTAACGGCGCTACGATGATCAGTAAGCCTGATGGCTCCATAAACTGACCACCAATTAGAAGCAGTACGTTCACCACGATCAGGAAGGTAATTGGACCTAAACCTGCTGACAGCATCGACTCAGTAATCATCTGAGGAATACGTTCTTCAGTTAGCACGTGTTTTAAGATCAGTGCGTTGGCGATGATGAACAGCAGCATAATCGTCAGCTTACCCGCTTCATACAGGGTATGCTTAGTATCTTTATGGACAAAGGCTTGAAGTACTTTCGCTAACACGGGTTTACGGTTTTCTTTATCCGCAAACGGGCCCATATCTTTATAGATAAAGTTGGCAATCAGGAATGAGTAAACCGCTGCGACGGCCGCCGCTTCAGTCGGCGTAAAGATACCACCGTAGATACCGCCTAAGATAATGACCACCAACAACAGACCCCAACTGGCATCTTTCGCTGAATCGAACATCTCTTTCCAGCCCACAAACGGCTGCTTCGGCAGGTTTTTAATGCGTGCCGCAATGTAAATTGCAATCATCAGCATCACACCAGCAAGAAGCCCAGGAATGACGCCACCTAAGAACATACGGCCGACCGACACATCGGTCGCCGCAGCGTATACCACCATAACAATCGACGGCGGGATCAAAATGCCAAGCGTACCCGCGTTACATATCACGCCCGCAGCAAAATCTTTTGAGTAGCCATTTTTGATCATGCCAGCGATAACGATACTACCGATTGCGACTACCGTTGCAGGAGATGAACCCGACAGCGCTGCGAACATCATACACGCCACAACCGAAGCCATCGCCAGGCCACCTCGGAACCAGCCAACCATGGCAATCGCAAAGCGGATGATTCGCTTCGCTACCCCACCGGTCGACATAAAGCTCGACGCTAAGATAAAGAACGGAATCGCTAGCAAGGTGTAGTGCCCAGCAAAGGCGTTAAATAGCGTTTGTGCCACTGATGCTAATGAGGCATCCGAATGAAGCATTAAGAAAATAATACTCGATAGACCAAGTGATATGGCGATCGGGACACCGATCAACATAAAGCCAATCACCATGACAAATAAAAATAGGATTTCCATGGTTTAGCGCTCCTTGCTCTTATCTTTGCTGTCTACATTGCCGATGTTTTTCGGCTCCATAGCCTCACCTGCATCTTTTAACTCTTCTTTTAGCGCCTCTAGTTCTTCTTCTGCTTCATGGCCGGCAATTAAGCGGTCCAACTTACCAGTAAGAATTTGCCATGTTGCTTGGGCAAAGCGGAAAGTAAGCAGTGCCATACCAATCGGTAGAGCCATGTAGGGAATAAAACGCGGCATCTTCTCGTAGCGCTCACCTTCATTTAACCAATCTGCTAAAAACTGCAGCATTTCAGGCATTGGAATATCGTCGGTTTCATACCAAGCGCGCTCGGTGGCAAACGGATACCAGTAGTTCCAAGAACCAATCAACAGCAAAATTGAGAATGCTAAACAGCAAGCTGCAGCAATGACTGCATACACCTTACGTAGTTGTTCCGGGGCAAGGTTGATAACAACATCAACACCGATGTGAAAATGTTTTTTCACACCATAAGAGGCACCGACAAGCACCATCCAAGCAAACATAAATACGGTGAGCTCTAACGCCCATAAGATGTTGTCGTTAAAGACATAACGAAATATTACGTTGGCAAAAGTGAGCAAGGTCATTGCTCCCAAAAAGAACGCGATGAGAGTTTCCTCCACTGCGTCTGTCACCTTCCCAATTCTGGCAAAAATTGACTGTTCCATAAGCTACTTCACTTTAATCGCGGGTAAAGAAAGGCCCTCTTCCCGATATACCCTGAAGCAGGGTATTAAGAGGGCCAATAGTTGGGGATTATTGTTATTATTTATTTGATGCTAATGCGGCTTCGATTAGGTCCGTGCCGATATCTTTTTCAAACTGCTTCCACACTGGCTGAAGGGCTGTTACCCATTCCTGACGCTGCTCTGGTGTCAGCGAACGTACTTCACCACCCGCTTCGATGATGTTGTTCTTGTTCGCTAGATTCACGCGAGAAGATTCGGCATTACGTGTTGCTGTCACTTCTTGAATGATGGTGTTTAGCTGGTTACGTTGATCATCAGGCAGACCTTTCCAGAAGTCTTTAGACGTCACGACTAGGTAATCAAGGATACCGTGATTGGTTTCCGTGATGCCGTCTTGAACTTCAAAGAACTTCTTGCCGTAGATGTTCGACCAAGTGTTTTCCTGACCGTCGATAACTTTAGTCTGTAGACCGCCGTACACTTCTTTAAACGACATTTTCTGAGGGTTTGCGCCTAACTGTTCAAACTGAGCAACCAGTACGTCTGACGCTTGAACGCGAAACTTAAGTCCTTTCGCATCTTCAGGAGAGATCAGCGGCTTGTTCGCTGACATCTGCTTCATGCCGTTATGCCAAAACGCTAGACCTTGTAAGCCACGACGACGCATCGCATTTTTCAGCTTCTCACCCGACTCCGAGTTTTGGAAACGGTCAACCGCTTCAACATCTTCAAATAAGAATGGAAGGTCAAAGATACGGTATTTCTTCGTGAACTTTTCAAACTTTGATAGAGAAGGGGCAGCAAGTTGCACGTCACCGTTAAGCAGTGCTTCCAGCACTTTGTTGTCATCATACAGCGTCGAGTTAGGGAAAACCTGCATACACATTTTTCCGTCCATTTCGTCGTTTACACGCTGTTCAAGTAATGAAGCCGCAATACCTTTTGGGTGCTTATCTGTGTTCGTTACGTGGCTGAACTTAATTACCGTTTCACCTGGATCACAGTTAGCGGCAGCGTTGAAGCTCGTGACAGCAAGAATCGAAGCAGATAGTAGGGTCAATGGCTTAAACATTATTATTCTCCTTGTTAAATGAACAACCCCATCAATGGGTGTTGATAGATAACTAAGGGCAATAACTAAGCCAACTTATAGAAGAAGATTAAAGCAATAAATTTCAATGACTTATAAAAATCACATCATGATGAGTGTCTTTGGTTCAAATTTATTCAAAATAAATGGGGGGATTCCCACCCATTAAAATGACCAGTACGGGTGAATTTATACCAAATGAGAAAGTAGCTTTGTCTATAACGGGTTTGTAAAAACAAATGGCAGCTATACAAGCTGCCATTTTCGTTACTAGAGATGAGGTGAGCAATAAGGAGACATGACTGCCCACCTCCACTCACAATGCATGATGGTTACTTCATGCTATGACTCTAAGATTAGTAGACTTCATTCATAATTACTAATAAACATATCAACTAATTCATCCATTAGTTAAATTCGATACGTTGCTCAGTCGTCGCATCAAAGAACACCGCTTTTGAAAGATCAAAATGAAGTGGCGCAACTTGACCCGCAATAACATCAAATTCAGGCGATAAACGACACGCAACTTCCTGCTCGTTAACTTTGATCATCGCAATGGTGTCCGGCCCAGTTGGTTCAAGGACCTCCAAGGTTAAATCTAACTGAGTGGTTGCTCCAGATTCTTGGTTTTCGCTGTCTGTGATGTGCTCAGGACGCAGACCAATCACCACTTCTTTGCCATCTTGCTCACGCATGGATGCAGGTAAATTAATGTGATGTTCTTGTCCATTGCTCCCCTTGACTTTAATCACCGGCTTTTCTTCTGCATCTAGGTCGACCATGGTCTTGATAAAGTTCATCGATGGTGAGCCCATAAAACCAGCAACAAACATATTGTTTGGCTTATTGTAGATCTCTTGCGGCGTGCCAAGTTGCTGCAACTCACCATCTTTCATTACCGCAATTCGATCCGCTAGCGTCATTGCCTCAATCTGATCGTGCGTTACGTAGACTATGGTGGTGTTGAGTTGCTGATGTAAGCGTTTGATTTGATGACGCATCTCGACACGCAGTTTCGCATCGAGGTTTGAAAGAGGTTCATCAAATAGATACAACTTAGGTCGACGAGCCAGCGCACGCCCCATTGCCACACGTTGACGTTGCCCACCTGACAACTGTGAAGGCTTGCGATCAAGCAGATGGTCAATTTGCAGCATCTGAGCCACACGGTTAACCTCTGCATCAATATCTTCTTTTGGCATCTTACGAATCTTCAGGCCGAATTCGATATTGCCGCGCACAGTCATATTTGGGTAGAGCGCGTAAGACTGAAACACCATCGCGATATCACGATCTTTTGGTTCGACATTCGACACATCGTTACCATCAATCACGATTTCACCAGAGCTGATGTTTTCAAGCCCTGCAATGGTATTCATCAATGTCGATTTACCACAACCCGACGGCCCGACTAAGATTAGGAATTCTCCTGAGTCGATATCAATATCGATCCCTTTTAATGTTTCCTGCTCCGCTTTTGGATAGGTTTTACGGATTTGTTTAAGTTCTAGTGTTGCCATGATAATTATCCTTTTACCGATCCAGCTGTTAAGCCGCGAACAAAGTATTTTCCTGCTAAGACGTAAACCAATAAGGTAGGCAGTGCCGCAATGATCGCCGCCGCCATGTCGACGTTGTACTCTTTAATCCCGGTACTGGTATTGACTAAGTTGTTCAGTGCCACCGTTATCGGCTGAGTTTCTGAACCGGAGTACACCACGCCAAATAAGAAGTCATTCCAAATCGCAGTGAACTGCCAGATCACCGTCACCATAATGATTGGCGTTGATATCGGCAGAAGAATCTTAAAGAAAATGGTAAAGAACCCCGCTCCATCAAGCTTTGCTGCCTTAACTAGCTCATCAGGAATGCTGATGTAGAAGTTACGGAAAAACAGCGTCGTAAATGCCATCCCATAGATTACGTGCACAATCACCAGACCCGTTGTGGTATTCGCGAGACCTAATTTGCCCAACACAGTGGCCATTGGTAGAAGAACAACTTGGAATGGAATAAAGCAGCCAAACAGTAATAAGCTGAAAAATAAGTTAGAGCCACGGAATTGCCATTTGGTCACAACGTAACCATTAAATGCGCCCAATAGAGTGGAAATAGCCACTGCTGGAATCACCATCTGGAACGAATTCCAAAAATAGCCCTTAACGCCTTCACACTTCACGCCGGTACAAGCACTGTCCCAAGCCTTAAGCCAAGCATCAAATACCCACTCGGTCGGCAAGCTCATCAAGTTACCCGCCTTAATATCTGGCAAGGTTTTGAACGAGGTAATCACCATCACAAACAGTGGCATTAGGTACACAAGACAGAAGAACAGCAATGTCGAGTAAATAAACAATCGAGAGAAATTGACACTCTGCATCATGATTTTTTCTCCCTAAGTTCAGAATATAGATACGGCACAAGAATCGCTAAGATACCTGCTAGCATCATCATCGCACTGGCTGCGCCAAGACCAATTTGGCCGCGAGTAAAGGAGTGGGCATACATAAATAGCGCGGGTAAGTCTGACGAATACCCCGGCCCACCAGCTGTCATAGCGGTAACAAGGTCGAAACTCTTAATTGCGATATGCGACGTAATGATCACTGCGCTGAAAAACACTGGCCTTAAACACGGCATAATGATGCGCCAGTAAATGGTTGGCAGATTAGCGCCATCTATTTGCGCCGCTTTGATAATTGAGGCGTCAATACCGCGCAAGCCAGCAAGGAACATTGCCATCACGAACCCTGAAGATTGCCAAACAGCAGCAATCACCAGTGTGTACACCGCCATATCTGAATCGACCAGCCAATTGAATTTAAAGTCGGAGAATCCCCAATCTTGCATCAATTTTTCGATGCCAAGGCCTGGGTTTAAAATCCACTTCCAAGCGGTACCTGTCACAATAAATGACAGTGCCATTGGATAGAGGTAAATAGTGCGGATCGCCCCTTCTTGGCGGATATTTTGGTCAAGTAAGATGGCTAAGCCGACGCCAAGGCCGATCGCCACCAGCATAAACAGCAATCCAAAGATGCCTAAATTGGTAATTGAGGTAATCCAACGGTCGTTTTCCATCAACTTTTCGTACTGTACAAAACCAGCAAAGTTGAAACTTGGTAGAAAACGGGAGTTGGTCATTGAAAGTGCCGCCGTCCAAAAAATGTAGCCGTAGATACACACCACAGTTACTAGCGCGGTCGGGGCAAGAACGATTTTCGGTAGCCAGTGTTGAAGTCTATCGGCCAAATTTGGCTTACGGGTCGACTTCTTCTCGTACCGATTTACAACGTGCTCCATAACGAATCCTTACGTCATCAACCCAAATCAAATTTCCATTTGGGTAAAGGAAGGGCGAACAGGCTCCCCACAAGCCTGAACGCCCTTTGGGGGTGTTTGATATCAACGAAGATTAGATCGCTGCTTTAACCGCTTTCGCGAGTTTCTGTGCAGCTTGCTGAGGATCGGCATCAGCATCGTTAAAGAAGTTGGTCACAACATCGTAGATAGCGCCTTGAGCGTAGCTTGTTGTCGATAGACCATGCGCCATACTTGGTACAAGATCACCCGACTTCGCACTCGCTTTAAAGGTTGCCATTGAATCTAGAGCACATTGGTCAAACTTCGCCATGTCCATATCCAAACGTACCGGGATTGAGCCCTTGTTTAGGTTGAATACTTCTTGGAAGTCTTTAGTTAGGATGGTGCGCGCAAGATCTTGTTGCGCTTTTTGATTGCCTTCATCGCTTAGCTCAAAGAAGGCAAAGCTATCGATATTGAACGTGAATTGGCCGCTCGTACCCGGTGCTGGCGCACAGATGTAATCTTTACCTGGAACCTTACCCGCCGCAGTAAACTCACCTTTGGCCCAGTCGCCCATGATTTGCATTGCTGCTTCACCATTAATCACCATAGAGGTCGCAACGTTCCAGTCACGGCCTGGCGAGTTGGCATCAATGTAGTCACGAATTTTTTGGAACTTGGTGAACACTTCCACCATCTTGTCGCCAGACAATACGCTCATATCTAGGTCGACAAATGCTTTGTTGTAATCTTCACTGCCTAAAACGTCTAGCGCGACAGCTTCAAAGACCGTCGCGTCTTGCCATGGCTGACCACCATGTGCCAATGGAACATAACCCGCAGCCTTAATTTTTTCAGCGGCAACGAAGAACTCATCCAGTGTGGTTGGAAGCTCTACACCCGCTTTTTTAAGCACTTCAGGGTTAGCCCAAATCCAGTTTACACGGTGTACGTTGACTGGCACCGCGACGTATTCACCATCAAACTTCATCACTTTTGTCACGACTGAAGGTAAGATTTCGTCCCAGTTTTCTTGTTTACCTGTGCTATCAAGAGACGTTAAGAAGCCTAAACCACCCCACTCCTGAATATCATGCCCTTTGATCTGTGCAGCAGAAGGTGGGTTACCTGATACCGCGCGGGTTTTCAGTACCGTCATCGCTGACTCGCCGCCACCACCAGCAACAGCGAAATCTTTCCAAGTATGATTTTGCTTCTCAAGCATATCTTTTAGCACGGCTGCTGACTTCGCTTCGCCGCCTGCAGTCCACCAGTGAAGCACTTCGACTTCGCCAGCACTTGCAACATTCGCCGCAGAAAGAAGGGATAGAGTAAGTAGGGTTTTATTAAGTTTCATTATTATCTTCCATGTATTGGATTAGACATTCAGGCCAACAGCTCAATGACCCCAAGCGTTCTTGCTTGTACTAAAACGAGTCTAACCAAATAGAATTTTTTGATTGAAACAAACCGTAAAGACAATGTAACAACAATGTTACATTAGACTTCTAAGCTAGATGGAATAAAGACTTGCGCGCGAAGTCCATTAGTAGGCAAGTTATCAATAATGAGATCTCCGCCATGTCCGTGCAGAATATTACGGCAAATCCCGAGCCCTAAGCCGTGTCCATCGTCATCTGTCGCTAAACGGTAATAAGGTTCAAAAACCGCTTCCAGTTTCTCTTCCGGGATACCCGGCCCTTGATCACAGATGACCACTTTAATCCACTCGTCATCAGTGCTGATTTCGATGTTCGCTTTCATGCCGTATTTGACTGCGTTATCAACTAAGTTACTTAACACTCGTTTCATGGCGAGCGGCTTGGCCACAATCGGTTCCATCTCAGCGGGCGCAAATACAACTTGCTGCTGATACTGGTTTAACGGCTCGACAATCGAAATAATCAGTTCGTTCAGGTCGATATAAGCATTGTTTTCATGTAAGTCGGTGTCGCGAACACATTGCAAAGCCCCTTTCACCATCATCTCTAGCTCATCAAGATCGCGGTTAAACTTCGAACGTTTCTCATCGCTTTCAAGCAACTCAGCACGAAGTCGTAAACGAGTGATCGGTGTTTTCAAATCATGGGAGATGGCTGAAAATAGGTGTTCTCGATCGGCGACATAGCGACGAATTCGTTGCTGCATACGATTAAACGCTCGCGTTGCAGTGATCAACTCACTCGCCCCCTCTTCTTTAAGTGGCGCTTGATCAATGTCCATGCTCATTTCATTGGCCGCTTTTGCTAAACGCTTAAGAGGTTTGACTTGGCGACGTACCAGCAGATAAGTCAACGCCAATAAAATCGTCGTTGATAAAATGAGAAACAGTATTTGCTCTCGTCCAATCAAAGTATCGTCAAGGGTGACGTAAGGGGCGGGCAATAACGCCGCAATATAAAGCCATTCATGGGTGGCTAACTCAATCTGTACCACAAGAATTGGTGGGTCGATTGGCTTCAAGGTCAACGTGTGGTGAGCCCATGACTTGGGCAGATCATGTAAGTAGATATCGTTTTTAAGCAGACGGAGATTATCGGGGTGAGAAAAATCAACCGAGATGCTTTCTGCTTTACGTAACTTATTCTCCAGAACCTTTTCAATCGAGTTAATGGACGCTAACTTTAACGGCGTATCTTCGATCGGCTCGACAATCAACTGCTCTTTATTAAACGAAACAAAAAATCGTGTGCCGCCCATATTGCGAATCTGGTCTAACACGATATGACGATATTTTACCGGTAGTGATTGAAAGAACGTCACCGTCGAAGCGAACATATTCGCCATGCTCTCCGACGCATCTCGTATCCCTGCCAGCTCTTTATGTTTGGATTCAGTATACCAAATACTGGTGGCAACACCTTGCGCCAAAATGACGGCCAGTAAGGTCAATCCTAGCGTTCGACCAACCAGAGAATTTGGCTTAAATAACCGCAACCATGACCTATTGCTCATAGCTCACCGGAACAGCCAAAATGTAACCATTGCCCCGCATGGTTTTTATATAGTGAGGGAAGCGAGCACTGTCGCCCAAACGCTGACGAAGGCGACTCAGTTGTACATCGATACCACGTTCAAAAGGCAATGCTTCTCTCCCTCGCGTGGCAAAAGATATCGTGTCTCGGTCAAGCACTTCATTAGGCCGCTTTAAAAACAACATTAGCAGCGCAAAGTCGCTTCCAGAAAGGTCGTGACTTTGCTCTGTTTCTAAATGGGTGATGCGGTGCGCAAGTGGATCAAGCTGCCAGTCGCCAAACACGATCGATTTGGCGGTTGAGCTCGCTGGTAGTTCTTCTGCCGGAGAGGCTCGGCGCAACACCGCTTTAATGCGCGCATTTAAATGTCGCGGGTTAAATGGCTTAGCAATGTAGTCATCGGCACCAATTTCCAAACCAATGATTTGGTCGGTGTCGTCTGAAACCGCAGTCAGCATGATGATTGGCACCGAAGATTGACGGCGAGTTTGCTGGCAAAGGGTAAAACCGTCGTCGCCGGGCAGCATCACATCGAGCAAGATTAGGTCGGGATAACCATTCAGCTCAATCTCAGCCTTCATTTGCTCACCGTCATTGACCGTACTCACTTGGTAACTTTGCTTGGTTAGATACTCTTCTAACAACTCACAAATTTCTTGATCGTCATCGACTACGAGAATCTTGGCTGACATACCCTTACCTACTACTACTACTTTAATTTATAAAGCGAGTGTAATCATTAATCCGTTACTCATTGATCATCGAATAGCCATAATTTGAAACTCTCGCGGACACAGGTCACATCTCATTAACAAAATTAGCAATGTAACCGCTTCAAAACAGCGACTTTCCGTCTAAGCTAAACAAATAAATAGGACAATTACGCTAGGTGATGCAATGAATATCGGTACGAGGTTATCCCGCTCTTTTTTGGCTACATTGATACCAAAAAACTCTCTTCATTGCGTTTTCAATGGTGCTAGTCAGCTATGAGATTAACCCAAAAAATCCTAGCCATCATTACACTACTTATCGTAATTATTTTCCTTGGCGCGGGTTATTACATTGCTGGTTTTTCTGAAAGGACTATCCGCTATAACGCGCACCAAAACCTCAATGGTTCTCTTGAACTCACAGAGGGAATCATTGATGGTTACAACCAAAAAGTAACATCAATCGCCAACCTCAACAGCCAGAACCGACGAGTCATTAAGGCACTGGGTCTCGGCGTCAACAAAGGTGTCGCTCTGGAATTAAATGACTCGATAAAAAACAGTCAGTTCGTCAATTATATCTTTATCGTCGACTATGATGGTCATGTTTTTTCAACCTCCACCATCAATTACCAACAAGACAAGTTCTACGGTGAACAGTGGCTATCCGAAAAATTACTTACCCGCACTATGTTTGCTCCACTGTTTATCCGTAATACCGTCATCAGCACACCCGGTGTTGACCCTTTCCTTGAGGACAAACAGGCTATTTCTCAATGGGTCGTCAGTCCAATTTTATTCCGTGAACAAGTGATCGGTTGGACTTTAATTTCTTTTGACTGGGAAACCAGTATGAAAG
The DNA here is from genome assembly GCF_000176235.1 of Vibrio orientalis CIP 102891 = ATCC 33934. Classification (NCBI taxonomy): domain Bacteria; kingdom Pseudomonadati; phylum Pseudomonadota; class Gammaproteobacteria; order Vibrionales; family Vibrionaceae; genus Vibrio; species Vibrio orientalis. Next base: position 1,583,235 of record NZ_ACZV01000005.1, read on the forward strand.
ATTTACTCAATGCGACACTCCTTCGCCTAGAGCACGCGTTTTATCCCGTCACTCAAATAAAGCTATCCGATGAACTCAGTGATATCACCCCCATCAGTGTTGGTAATACCACCCTGCCGCCTGTACCAATAAGTGCCGAAAAAGATATGTTTTTTGGTCAAGCGAACTATTTGCTATCGGTCACCTTCGACGGGGAAAAAGCGCTAAGTAGTCTTAGCGCCATAAAGCAAATGATGCTTCTCATTTTTACCCTTTCCGCCCTAGTATTAGCTTTTACGCTATGGGTAACTTTAAGGACCCTTATCGTCCAACCACTTAATCAGTTGGACTCTCAAATTCGTCATATCAGCTCAAACCGACTAGATCAACGCCTGCCAGATTTCTCTAGCCCTGAAGCGAATACAATAGCGGCAACCATCAACCAACTGCTGCAACGTGTCCACACGAATACCATCTCTATCCAGCGACTGAATGAAGAGGTAAAGCTCAAACAACAATCTGAGGTAAGCCAAAAACTTGTGAGCCAAAAGCTTGAGGCCATTTTAGATACCGCCGCGGATGGCATCATCACCATTAATGACAAAGGTAAGATCCTCAGTTTTAACCAAGCCGCACAGAGGATGTTTGGTTATTTGGAAACTGAGGCGATTGGCATGCCAATTGAAAAACTCATGCCGAAGAAATACGCCTCTATGCATCAAGTGTTTATTGACCGATATCGAGCAACGGGTCGCAGTAAAATCATTGGCGTTAAAACAAAAGATGGAAGACTTGGAAGAGAGTTTCAAGCAATCAACAAAGCAGGCGAACTTTTTCCTATTCTCCTGTCTATCGCACAAGTGGAAACCAATGACGGGGTTATATACTCTGGCCTTGTCAAAGATATCTCTCAGCAAAAGCAAGCTGAAAACGCTCTCATTGCCGCAAAAGAAGAAGCTGAACAGGCAGCAAGGTCGAAAAGCGAATTCTTGGCTGTAATGAGTCATGAAATCCGCACGCCAATGAATGGCATCATTGGCATGCTTGACCTATTGCTCGAAAACAACCTCAACACCTCTCAATCTCATCAAGCTTATCTTGCTCATACCAGTGCGCTTTCTTTATTGGGGTTACTTAATGATATTTTGGACTTCTCAAAAATCGATGCGGATAAACTAGAGCTTGAGCGCCAACATTTTAATCTAAGACACATGCTAGGCGATTTTGCTGAGCAAATGGCGGCAAGCTTAACCAACCCAAACGTAGAAATTATTTTGGATATGGTCCAAGTTGAGCATTCGATGATTCTGGCCGACAGCACCCGGATAAGGCAAATTTTCTCTAACTTAGTCAGCAATGCGTTGAAGTTTACCGAGCAAGGCGAAGTGGTGATCACTGTACGCTTGGAAGAGAACGATGAGAATACCTGGCAACTCAATGCTTCGATTAAAGACTCAGGCATCGGAATCCCGCAAGACAGATTGAATTCACTGTTTGATAAATTCAGTCAAGTCGACGCGTCGACGACGCGTCGCTATGGCGGTACTGGGTTAGGTTTAGCCATTGTGAAACGCTTATGTCAGGCTATGAAAGGCAGCGTTACCGTTAGCAGTGAAGCAGGTAAAGGGAGCGAGTTCTCATTCCACATTTTGGTTGAAAAATCGGACCAATCGACAAAAGTAATTCCATCTGTCGACGTATCATTGCTCGATATTTTGGTGGTTGACGACAATGCCATCAACCGAGAAGCGATTGTACGCCAACTGCAGCACTGGGGAGCAAAAGTTATTGCTGCATCTAGCGCCAGCGAAGCACTTGAGCTTTGTCAACGCAGACATCACGATCAAACCGCTATGTTCGAAATCGCTCTACTCGACATGCAGATGCCCAATGTAAGTGGACTTGAATTGAGCCAAGAGCTAAAAGCGAACCCCAAAACCCAATCAATCAAGCTCATCATGATGACCTCCATCGAAGCGATTTCTCAGCAAAACGCATTTCAAACCTATGGCTTTAGTGGCTATTTTGTTAAGCCTGCAACCACTCAAGATTTACTCAATGCTCTCAAAGTCATTGCCAGTCCGGACTTCTCACCAGGTGAACAACTGGTCACCCACAACTATTTGTCTGCGTTAGAACCCGAGCCAATGCCGGGGCCAGAATTGAAGAGCGGACTTCAACTACTGATTGTAGAAGACAATCGCGTCAACCAAATTGTCATTACTGGGGTTTTACACAAGATGGGGCTCGATAGCACGATTGCCAATAACGGCAAAGAAGCCCTCAGCGTACTCTCAAGCTCAAAGTCATTCGATATCATCTTGATGGACTGCCAAATGCCAGAAATGGATGGTTACGAGGCCACTCATCGAATCCGTAACGGTGAGGGGGGGGACAATGTGAAAAATATACCGATTATCGCTATGACTGCAAATGCAATGGAGAGTGACCGAAAAGCCTGCAAAGATGCTGGGATGAATGACTTCTTAACCAAACCATTAAATCGCAGCTTGCTCAAAGAGAAGCTGATGGAGTGGAGCAAGTCAGACTAAGACGAACAGCTGATTTCCATTTTCTTACCCCAGTCTGGAGGCAAGTTCGCATACGCGAATAGGGTGTTAATCCTGCACCTTTGATATGAAGGTCGAAGACCTGACCATTTTGGTCCGTCATTTCTCCCAACAACAAGCCACGTCCATCGCCTAAATCTGGGTTATAGGTTCCAAACTGGTGTCCTGCGTATTTCATTGCGAGTGGAGGTTTACTTTCATCACTCTGCTCGCCACTTAGCAAAGCCTTAAGCTCTCCGTCAGGGGCTAACTCCGGCAGCCCAAACTGAACCGCCAGTACATCGTTCCAAGCCAACCAACTGGTATTATCTAACGGCTGAGGCTTAACTAATGTGTAAAAGCACTGAGGTAGAGAGGCATAACGCTGTGAAAGTGAAACCGTTTCGAACATATACAAACCATGAAAAACCGATGTAGTGAAGCTAGCACCGCCAATTTTACAAATCAACACTAGCCTTTATCTATCAATACCTTAGCCTATTTTTACGGACAATTATCAGATAAGTCATCATTCATTTTTGAATAATTCAACACTCAAATTAGGGTTATCAATAACTATTGGTGCTTCGTCACTCTAAAAAGCATCGATTTCATCTATAGTTGCATATATAAAAATAGAACAAATATGTCAGGAGACTAGGTATGCATTCATTGATGAAACGCTTTTCTATACACCACATTGTTACTGCCCTCGCGGCGGTCCCGCTGCTCATTGCCGTGTTCTTATCTGTTGAGCTTTTTCTCAGTCAAAAAACAACGGTCGATCAAGCACAGAAAGACCAAGAGATTATCCAACTGACATTGCTATACGATAACCTCGCACACAACCTAGCGGTAGAGCGTGGTTTAACAGCAGGCGTATTGGGCAGTAAAGGTGCATCAGAGCAAGTCAATAAGCTTTCCGAGCAGAGACAAAAAGCCGACCAGCATATCCGCGCATTTAAAGCGTTCAATCCTGAGTATATCTCAGAAAACTTAACCAGCCAGCTCAAACAAGATGTGTTGACTCAGTTAGCTAAGCTGTCCGATGTTCGCACCCAAGTAGATACATTATCCCCGACAATCTCACCGTTTGGTTATTACTCCAACCTCAATCAATTGGCTATCGATAATTCTTCTATTTTAATCTCAGCGGTAAACAACCAAGAAATTACTCGCCTTGGTAACTCACTCACCGCCATCATGGTAATCAAAGAGCGAGCAGGCCAAGTCCGCGGCGCGTTAAATGGCGCTTTCGCAAGAAAACACTCTTCGCCAGCACAATATGCCGCCATTCAGCAATATCTCGCTTCAGGTGAGTACAGCGAAAGAATGACCCTGCTAACGATGCCACAAACGTACATCAACCAGCTAAGTGAAGCCAAAAGCAATCCAACGTGGCAAAAAGTTGAGGAAATTCAACAAGATTACCTTAAGCAGAAAGACAGTCTTGCCAACCTGCAAGGGCCTTCTCCTTTGGCTTGGTTTAGTGCCGCAACCGAACGCATCAAACTGGTCAATCAAATTCGTAACCGTCTACAAACCGACATGACGGAAATTGTAACTAGTCAAGCTAACGCCGCAACGTGGCAAATGAGCACTTTACTTGCAACAATGCTTTGCGCGGGATTAATCCTGATGACGGTCCTGATGACATCATTACGTACTCTCAAGCACCGTGTGGGGGATTTAACCACTAACCTTTCGCATATGTCCGAGACCAACAACCTCAGCGTGATACTCCAGTCAGATGGTAAAAATGAGCTTTCTCAAATATCACGTAGCGTGAACGGGCTCATCACCAGTATCAAAAACCTGTTGCTCAACGTGACGGAGACCAATCAACACAGCAACCAGAAACTTGAACAAATGGTGCAAGGTGCAACTGATTTAGGCGCAAGTAGCCAAGCAACCGCGGCGAAGTGTGGCAATATTGCTGCTGCAATGACCGAGCTGTCACAATCCAGTTTAGAAATAGCTTCATCGTCAGAACGCTCGCTTGAAGAGACTGAGCAAATGACCAATAAAGTGATAACTTGTCAGCAGCAAAGCCAAGACTCTTATCACATGGTTGAAGCCTTGGTTTCGCAAATCGAACAAACACAGTCGTGTATGTTGCAACTGGAAACCGACGCGCAAAGTGTCAGCAAAATTGTAGAGACGATTAATGGCATTTCAGAGCAGACCAATCTACTCGCGCTAAACGCAGCTATTGAAGCAGCCCGTGCAGGGGAGCATGGCCGAGGCTTTGCGGTTGTCTCTTCTGAAGTACGGGATTTGGCCCAAAGAAGTAAGGAAGCGACAGAGGATATCTCTCAGCTGCTGGCTAACATCACCAACAATACTCAAACGGCTGTAAGCAACATGAATAAGAGCCGTGAAGCGACTGATGCAACCTTTAGCTCAGTCTCTGACGTCAATAGCAGTATCACTCAATTAGAAAGTTTGATTGAGACGGTTAACTTACACATTACCAGTATTGCTAACGCAACTGTGGAGCAATCTAAAGCAAGCGAAGCGGTAGATAAAGACGTGGATGTGCTGGCGGAAATTGCGCAAACAACAGGGCAGCTCGCGAACACAATGAATGAAATAGTCTCGAGCTATCGATTAGAAGTGTCGGAAGTCAATCAACAACTGCAAGAGTTCAAGCTCTCTTAAAACGAAAAAAGTGGCCTAGTGCCACTTTTTTTAATCTCTGTTGAGCTGGCTATTTTCGCAGCCCTAACGAAATTCGCACGAAGTCGCCATCTTCAAACTCAACCTTATGGTCAAAAAGCGAAGAAGAATAAATCGTACGTAAGAAACTATGCCTTTCACCATGTGTACCGCGAAATAACATCGAAATGTCGGCAACAAGACGGTTACGGTTGTTAAAGTGTGCATTTAAGTCTTGAGACAGGACACACAATAAGCACCCTTTACTGTTGTGCGTTAAATCAACTTTTTCAGGGCTCGACACCAAGACGGTCGTGTTTAGCTCTTTTTCAAGCATATTGACCAAGAGTAAAAAGCTGTCTAAGTGTGGCAGCTCATCGCCTTCAACAGGCGTGAGAAGATTATCCAACATTGATTCAATATCTAAGTTCTGTGCTCGCGCGTGGCTCACCAACGAACGAACCTTCTTCTTAAATGGTTTGTATTTTTTACTATTGGCCGCCTTGTTTAACCAAGCAGACAGGATATCGTTAACATCTGAACGAGACTTTCTCGACAGTACTTTACCTGAATGATTGGTGCGCAAATGGAGCAAAGCATGAAGAGCGAGTTCAGCCAGTAGAGGTTCAAACTCAGGTTTAATTTTAGTATGGATACTGCGCATATTTACTAAAGATGGGTACTCGGTAAGAACTTGGTCAAATCACATTCGATTGGGGAACGACATGCTACCGAAAAGCAACCTTTAAGTACAGTCATCAAGCGGCTGCATCTTCACTAACTCTGCTATCTAGAGCTCAAATCCATAATTAATTTATGCAAAACTTGCCAATCGTTGCTCAACAATCTGTTTCGCTTGAAGGATTTTGTTCACCTTAGGATGCACTGGATCCTGTTTCATCAAGTTCGCGATCACAATATTAATGCTCGTCGAGAACTGCTGCCCAAGAGCGTCGATATCTGGATGGCCGGCAACGTTATACTTAAGCATCGCATTAATAAAATGCGAATGGTGATTAATATAATAAGGCGCTTCTTTTGCTTTAATCGCCAATGAATCAACCAAACTGCCAGACGATTCTTTCACGCGCGCAACCTTTATCGCGTACAGCTTACTCGCTAAACGTGTATCAACGCGCTTTAAGAGCAGCCCATTAACCGCCGCCGCTAGATTCCTCTTTGAGACATTTTGTTGCTGCAGTTCCGCTAACCACTGTTGTACTAGGCCCAAACAGCCAATGTGCAACGCAACCGCAATAAGAATCAATTTACGATGTTGCCAATGTGTCTGTGCGAACAATACATCGAGGCGTTTTGGTGAGCACACGGGATTACTACTATTCATCTGCGACAGTAGCTGATAGAGCCCCTTCGTCACGTTACGCGAATCTATGACTGACAGCTGCGCAAGCGCTAAGATCTGATCAAGTGTCGCTTTCAAACTCGCGGGGTTTAACTTGCCTTGAGTTTGAAAGGCAATGATAAAATCGAGAAACAATCGCAACTCTTCAATTTCGATCCGCTGAGCATCACTCACGATTGCATCATCGTCAGCTTTAGCAAGACAGCATATCGCCTGATGATACTCCCCCACTCCAACATGGAGCATTGAGCAGTTAATAGTAAGCTCTACCCGATGAGGAAAACGCTGACATAAGCTATTCATCACGGCGACCGCACGTTCCACATTACTATTAAGTAACGATTGATAGGCGGTAATCTGTGAGACGATAGGGTCATCAGGATAGCCTAATAGCTCATACTCATGAGCCAAAGCCAACGCTTTATCATCATTGCCTAATTCAAGGTGAAGAGTGATCTGCTTTATCAGGGGCCATGGGTGTTTAACTTGCTGATGCAGGCGTTCTAAGACTTCAAACGCAGCACCGTAATTGTCTTGCTCAACATAGTAATCAACTACGACTTTGTGACAGCCAAACCATGTCGCCCCTTTACGCTTTAATTGCGCATCACAAATCTTCATCACGCTCTCAAAGTAACCGAGAACAAGGTGTTTATGTACGGCGGTCAGAATATCTCGTTTCAACAAACTGACTGACACTGTCTGTTTAAGCTGAAGATAGTTGAATGGATGACCAAGAATGTTGTCAGGTTCAAGCTCTTGCACTTCTTTGAGCTGAGCTTCATCACTGCTATTGGCGATCATGACAAAAGAGCAATCACGAGAAAATGATCGGCTTTGCTGGTAAAGGAAAAAGTACTTAGCACCTACGATACGTTTCTTGCTCATATAGGAGCAAATGATGACATCAAACGCATACTGGTTGATTAACTGTCGATAGGTGACAACGTTTTGTGCCTTATACACTTTGTCCTCTGCACCGCCCATTTTTTTCAACATATTTTTTATCGAAGAGCAAAGCATGCTGTTTTCTTCAACGATCAATATTCGCTTGTTTCTTAAATCTAAATTGCCAGCCATCTATTTGTATCTATCGCGTTCTCTGAGAATAAGACAAGGTGAAAGCGTGTCGCCGGCAACCTTATCCGTTCGATGTTCTAAATACACAAGAGAGAAGAAGTTTACAAATCAATCGTTATAAAAAGATAACTATTCTTTTATATTCAATCAGTTAATTACAAGCATGAGAAGACATTTGAATTGATACAACGAATACTAAAAGTTCAAAAATGGGAAAAGTGCATTTATTTGGTGATTTAATGTACGGCCACGCTTAGCCCTAATGGTAGATAAAGAGGCCAAAACGCAAAAACCCCGGCAACTCTATGAGTTACCGGGGCTTTCTAAAGAAATGGCACGCCCTATAGGATTCGAACCTATGACCACATCCTTAGAAGGGACGTGCTCTATCCAGCTGAGCTAAGGGCGCGCTACAGGGACAGGATTATACGAGGATGAGCCGTTAAAACAAGGGCTTTGTTTAACATTATGATCTGATTGACTAAAAAAAGGTCACGGAACTCCATTTTGATTAAAAACACCCCAAAGCAAACGTTTGCTTATAGATGTTCGTCAAATAATTTGCGACAATGCGCTGCAAATAAGTCGCTATAAATTCTTAAGGTATGTCATGACAGCTCAAAATATCGACGGTACTCTTATTTCCCAAACCGTTCGTTCAGAAGTAGCAGCACGCGTTAAAGCTCGCAAGGAAGCGGGACTTCGCGCTCCGGGACTTGCGGTTGTTTTAGTTGGTGAAGACCCTGCATCTCAGGTGTACGTAGGAAGTAAGCGACGCGCTTGTGAGGAAGTGGGCTTTATTTCAAAGTCATTTGATCTTCCAGCAGACACAACAGAAGAGACGCTGCTTGCTCTTATTGATGAACTCAATAACGATGATGAAATTGACGGTATTCTAGTTCAGTTGCCGCTTCCTGCGGGCATCGATACAACACACGTATTAGAGCGTATCCATCCTGAAAAAGACGTTGATGGCTTCCACCCATACAACGTTGGACGCCTAGCACAACGTATTCCAAAGTTACGTTCATGTACGCCAAAGGGGATTATCACTCTGCTTGACCGTTACAATATTGACCTTCGCGGTAAACACGCAGTGGTGGTTGGCGCTTCAAACATTGTTGGCCGCCCTATGACGCTAGAGTTACTACTGGCAGGCTGCACAACAACCACTTGTCACCGTTTCACCAAAGATTTAGAAGGCCATGTACGCCAAGCAGACCTTGTGGTTGTCGCGGTCGGTAAGCCAAACTTTATTCCGGGTAACTGGATTAAGAAAGGTGCCGTTGTGGTCGATGTGGGTATTAACCGCTTAGAATCAGGCAAGCTTGTCGGTGATGTTGATTACGCAGTCGCGAAAGAAAGCGCAAGCTTCATTACCCCAGTACCTGGTGGTGTAGGCCCAATGACAGTTGCCAGCTTGATTGAAAACACCATGCTAGCGTGTGAGCAGTTCCATACTAACAAGTAGAGCTCACAACGCCTCAAGAAATAAAAAAGGGTTGATGTTAAACATCAACCCTTTTTAGCTTTCAGTAAATGCGCTGTCATCCTCAAGAATGAGGCACAAGCGAGTTGGGAACCCCTTACAGTAAGCCGATAACTCAAAGAGATTCCTTACCCACTCCTTCGTCTTTCTAAGGAATGGCACCCTGATTATTTACGCTTGCAATTACAGACTTAGAATCACACCTGCAATTGATGCACTCATTAAGTTAGCCATTACGCCAGCTGTAATCGCGCGGAAGCCAAACTTAGAAATGAATGGGCGCTTTTCAGGAACCACACTACCTAAACCACCAATCAACATTGCCATCGTTGAAATGTTAGCGAAGCCACACAGAGCAAACGTCACGATAGCTTGCGAATGAACACTTAGCTGTGCTTTTACGTCCATCAATTGAATAAATGCCACGAACTCGTTAACAACGATCTTATTACCGATTAAAGAACCCGCTGTAATCGCTTCAGACCAAGGAATACCTAGCAGCCATGCAACAGGAGCAAATAGATAGCCAAGGATAAGCTCAAAGCTTAGCTCCATGCCGATTAGACTACCTAGCCAACCGAGCATACCGTTTAGCATCGCAATCACACTAATAAACGCGAGAAGTGTTGCACCGACCGCGACCGCAATACGTAAACCCGACATTGCACCATCAGCCATCGCTTCAACCACGTTGGTTGCTCGTGGCATTTCAACATTATCAAGCTCTGTTTCACGATCAATTGTTTCGGTTTCTGGCACCATAATTTTCGCCATCAACAGACCCGCTGGCGCTGACATAAACGCTGCAGCGATGAGGAAGTTCAAATCGACACCAAGAGATGCATAGCCAACTAATGTGCCACCAGCAACAGAAGCAAGGCCGCCCACCATCACAGCGAAAAACTGCGAATCAGTCATCTGTTTTAGGTATGGCTTCACCACTAATGGCGCTTCAATCATGCCAACAAAAATATTCGCTGTTGCAGACAGCGATTCTGCGCGACCAATACCTAGTAGCTTTTGCAAGCCACCACCGATCACATTGATTACCTTTGGCATTAGGCCAATATGGTACAAACCTGAAATCAGCGCAGAGAAGAAAATGATGATACCTAGAACATTAATCGCGAAGGTAAAACCACCTGTTGCGAGGCCACCAAACAGAAAAGCAATGCCTTCTTGGCCGTAGTTGATCAAGTTAGATACGGCGCCAGTCACGGTATTCAGTACTTCTTTACCTGCAGGTACGTACAGAACCAGTAGTGCGAAAGAAATCTGCAAAGCAAACGCTAAAGATACCGTTTTTAGGTTGATGCTTTTACGGTTAGTCGACAGCAGCCATGCGACAAAGAGGATGGCCACAATACCAAGAATTGAGTTCATAAAATGAATCCGACAAAAGGGGGAACAAGAGTGGCGACGGAGTGTATAGAATCAAAAATGAGATGCAAATCACATTTGTTAATTTCATGCGATCTTCGATTGAACAAAAATCAACCACACAACCAAGTGGCTGATTTTATTGCATATAAACGTTTGCTTATTGGTTTTATTTCCAACTGGAAAAGATGTTTCTGAATTTAGAAATAATCGTTTCGCTCGCCACCACGATTATGGACGCTGGATATAAGGACTTAATCGCTTATCCCAGTAGCAGGGTGTACCAATGGTTTGCTTGATAAATTCAATCACAGCAGCGGTCTTTTTTGGCAAATAACGACGACTTGGGTACACCGCATAAAATGGCATAACCTGAGAGGCACACCAATCAGGAAAAAGCTGAATCAACTGACCATTTTTAAACTCATCCCTAATCAGATAAGTCGCTAGATAGGCAATCCCCCACCCTGATACTGCGGCGTCTCGCACCGCTTCAGCTAGATCAACCGAATAGTTTCCAGACACTTTGATGTTCAGCTGTTCGTCATGATTTGAAAACGCCCATCGGGTGTAGTCTCTTTCCCAACTGCGGTAGATAAGGCAATTATGACCAGCAAGATCGTTAGGATGTGTTGGGGTGGTATTCTTAACCAAATAATCAGGAGAAGCCGCAACCACAAAATGAGAATCCGCGATTCTTTGCGCTACATACCCTTCCGGAAGGTGCTCGTTGTTGGTAATCCACAGATCGAGCCCCTCCTCCAACATATCAACCTTGTAATCAAATAAGTGAAGCTCTACTTGCAGCTTTGGATAACGCTCCCTTAACTCATTGATAGCCGGGATAATATGCAAAGTACCGAACGACTGCGACAGACCTAATTTAACCAAGCCTGCCACTTCATCTCTTTGGCACTCGACTTCACGCTGAGCTTCATCAATAATCTCAACTATCTTTGCGCAGTGCTCGTAATAATCTTGCCCAGCTTCAGTCGGGGTAAAGCTGCGTGTCGTTCGTTGAACCAATTGAATGCCGAGCGAAGACTCTAGCGAAGCAAGCTGCTTACTGACATGAGAAACCGACACTCCTAAACTTTTAGCCGCAAGAGTGAAGTTCTTATGTTTTAGCAAGGCAGCAAAAACCACCATTTGTGATGCGCGTTCTGACAGCAAAATAGTTTCCCAAAAAAGAAAGGAGCTCAATGAGCTCCTTCACAATACGTTATTTCGTTCTTATAACGTGATTCTATCAGCTAAATGACTAACCGCTAAAGCGAAGTAGTAAGAGCGATTCCACTTCATAAGAACATTGTAGTTGTTGTAAACCAGATAAACTCGCCCGTTAGCATTGTCTGGCGCCGTTAACCATGCATCAACATCGACTTGGGGCAATGAGCTGCCATCGTAACGCGTGATACCCAGTTGGTTCCATTGGGCTAAGGTTTTCTCTTTGCCTTCGACGCGTCCCTCTAGGTTCATGTCGAAACCATGTGGCAGTTTTACCTGACGGCCCCAAGTGAACTTGTCATTCCAGCCATACTGACTCAAATAGTTAGCGGCTGAAGCAAACACGTCCGCTTCGGAGTTCCAGATATCCTTCTTACCGTCTCCATTGCCATCAGCGGCGAAAGAGAGGAATGAACTCGGCATAAATTGACATTGACCCATCGCACCAGCCCAAGAGCCTTTAAAGTCTTCGTAAGGAATATGGCCTTCATCTAAAATCTGTAATGCGGCCATAGTCTCTTTACGGAAGAACGCTTCTCGGCGACCGTCATAAGCCATCGTAGAAAGTGCATCAATTACTGGGTAGTTGCCAGTAAATCGACCAAAGTTACTTTCAATTCCCCACAGGGCAACAATGAATCTTGGCTGTACCCCGTATTCTTCACCAATCTTGCTCAGCTCAGCGTAGTGCTCTTTATAGAGCGACTTCGCTTGCTTCACTTTCCAATCAGGCACTGCGCGCGGAATGTATTCATCCAACGTTAAACGCTTCTCTGGCTGGTTATTATCGGCCTTAACTGCGCGAGGTTTGTGCTCAACGTTGGCAAAAGCTTGTTTGACGACTTGCTCGGAGATGCCTTTTTCACGGGCTTCTTTTTTTAGCCCTTCGATATACTGCTCAAAACTAACTTCGTTAGCATAAGCCGTGGATGCAATGGCCAGACCTAGTGCAACTGACAATAATTTCTTCACTTTTGCCCTCCTTGAGCAAAGTAAGCAACAATCCGAGTGTAAGTCGTTATTCGTCTTCGGATTGCTGACGAGCTTGTTTTTGCTCTTTATATTCTTCTAGTAAATTCTTTGGTGGCGGCGGTAATTGTAGGAAAAAGCCGTCCTCTTCAAGCGATTGTTTGACTTTTTCTACATCAACTTGTGCCAGGCTGCGCCCTTCAAGTTTCACCACCATGACCATAGTAGGTTTGCCAAACATCTGCATTAATGTGTCAGGAACTTGTGAAAAATCATCCTTTTTAGGGATATATAAGTAAGCGCCTTCTTTTTTAGAACTTTTGTAGATTGCACAAAGCATGGGGAACCTTTGTCCGTTTAATTCATGGAACGTTAGCGTTTTGCCATTTTTGAGAGCAAAACAGTCAATTGATTGCAAGATAGCTTGCTGTGCTTATTCTAGGAATATAACATGATACCCCTAGTCTCAGGCAACGCCCTTAAGAGGTTGTAAGTAAAGATGTCACATACCCCAGACCTAAAAGGCAGTAGCTTTACTTTGTCAGTTTTACACCTTTCTGACAACGATGTAGAGAAATCGATTCATTTCCTACAAGAAAAGGTTACTCAGGCACCAGCGTTTTTCGCCCAAGCCCCAGTTGTTATCAATATATCTAAAGTGGATGGCGACATCGACTTTTCGAGGCTAAAAGAAGGCATTTCTCTTGCTGGGATGATTCCGGTAGGCGTGACTGGTTGCAAAGACAAACGCGCTGAAAATTTAGCGTCAGAAGCCAAATTTGCCGTGATGTCTGCGAGTAAGTCACCCACTCAAGCTCCAGCAAAGATGCAACCGACTAAAATCGTTCGCTCACCCGTTCGTTCAGGTCAACAGATTTACGCAAAAGACGCTGACTTAGTGGTGCTGAACCATGTTAGCGAAGGCGCTGAAGTCATCGCCGATGGCTCAATCCATATACACGGCACACTCCGTGGTCGCGCGATTGCAGGTGCCAATGGCAACAAAGACGCCGTTATTATCTGTAATAAACTCAATGCTGAATTAATGTCTATCGCTGGTCATTATTGGCTAACAGAACAATTTGCCGAAGAGTATTGGCAACAAAAAGTCATGTTTAGTTTGGACAATGACTCGCTCCAGTTCGAGTTGTTAACAATTTAAGAATTATAAGGAACACATAATGGCACGCATTATTGTTGTAACGTCAGGCAAAGGCGGTGTTGGTAAAACAACATCAAGCGCAGCTATCGCGTCTGGCCTTGCGATGAAGGGTAAAAAGACGGCAGTGATCGACTTTGATATTGGCTTACGTAACCTTGATTTAATCATGGGTTGTGAGCGCCGTGTGGTTTACGATTTCGTCAATGTGATCAATGGCGAAGCAACGCTTAACCAAGCGATGATCAAAGACAAGCGTACAGAAAACTTATTCATCCTGCCAGCTTCTCAGACTCGTGATAAAGATGCGTTAACCAAAGAAGGCGTTCGTCGTGTGCTTGATGAGCTTGACGAAATGGGCTTCGACTTTGTTATCTGTGATTCACCGGCAGGCATCGAGCAAGGCGCACTAATGGCACTATACTTTGCAGATGAAGCCATCGTAACCACGAACCCTGAAGTTTCTTCTGTACGTGATTCTGACCGTATCCTTGGCATTCTTGACTCTAAGTCTCGCCGCGCAGAAGAAGGACTTGAGCCTGTAAGACAGCACCTGCTACTAACGCGTTACAACCCAACACGCGTTACTCAAGGCGATATGCTGAGCGTTGAAGACGTTGAAGAGATTCTGCATATTTCTCTATTGGGTGTTATCCCTGAAAGCCAAGCGGTATTGAATGCGTCAAACAAAGGCGTACCTGTCATTTTTGATGATCAGTCGGATGCAGGCATGGCTTACGATGACACGGTTGAGCGTCTGTTGGGGCAGCAAGTGGATTTCCGTTTTCTGACCGAACAGAAGAAAGGAATCTTTAAACGTCTATTCGGAGGCTAAATCGGCATGTCATTACTTGAATTTTTCCGCCCGCAGAAAAAGAACTCTGCGAATCTAGCCAAAGAGCGACTGCAGATCATCGTTGCAGAGCGCCGTAGCCATGGTGACCCAGCGCCTTCGTACTTACCACAGCTTAAAGAAGATATTCTTAAGGTGATTGGTAAGTATGTTGCTGTAGACCCATCAATGGTTGATTTATCATTCGAACATAAAGACGATGATATTTCTGTGCTAGAGCTTAATATTAAACTGCCAGAAGACGAGAAATAGCCCGTAATTGAGCCCTCCCTAAGCGAGGGCTCTATTATTTGCCTTTCCGCCAGTTTATGGCTTATTCCTTTCAAACCAACGCTCGACAAAGTTTATGCATTGTAGAACTGCGGGTGGCACAAACTGTCGCGCAGGGTACAGCGCATACAAGGTTAACTTGCTTTTCTCACTGTCCGGCAGCACTTCAACTAATTGGCCGTTTTCGAGCAACTCTCGACATACGAACTCTGGCAAATAGCCGATCCCTCGCCCTGCTTTTATCACTTGCAACATAAATAGCACACTGTTGACGCGTAAGGAGCCAGAGGTGGCGATAACACCATCGACAGGCCAAACATTTTTTCCTTTAAAGTAAGAATATTCAAAGCAGTTATGTTGCAGAAGATCTTGTTTGGTTTGGATCGGGGCATGGTGGGAAAAATAGTCTCGACTCGCACACAAATGGTAGTTAAATTCGCATAACGCTTTACCAATATAGTTGGAATCGAACGTTTGGCTTGACGCACGAAAGCCTAAGTCAAAACCTTCTGCAACCAAATCGATATTTTCATCGCCAAGGTGAATATCGAGGTCAACATCAGGAAAAGCCTGCATAAAATCAGCAAACAGCATTGATAAATCAGTGATTCCCAACGCCATAGGTGCATTGACTTTTATCTTGCCCCTGGGAGCTTGGGCGAGAGTTTTAACGAACGCGTCTGCGTTTTCAATCTTGGCCAAGATTTCATTCGCATACTTGAGATACTCTTCGCCGACATATGTTAACTGAATGTTTCGCGTCGTTCTATGCAGTAACCTCGCCCCTAGTTCTTGCTCTAATCGACTGATCTCTTTACTCACCATCGATTTTGATGTTCTCTGCTGCTCAGCTAAACGCGTAAAGCTCCCCACTTCAGTCAGACGAACAAACAGCTCGATCGCTCTCAGTTTATTCATATCTCAGCCGACTCCAATTGTCATCGTTTTGAAAACACTCGGTTCACATTGTCACTATATATTCAATTAATCAATTGCTCTATTGTTTTCCTTGTCGGCAATTCAAGTAAGACTTACCCGCTTAGCCGACAACAACCCAGTGAATAAATGTGGAGCTAACACTATGTATACCTTATACTTTTTACCCGAAGCGTGCTCACTAGCCACTCAAGTTGTGCTTAGAGAATTAAACCAGCAAGTAACTTTGGTTAATGTGCAAAACCTTGACTCATTTGCGCAAATTAATCCGGTAGCTAATGTCCCTGTCCTAATAGATAACAATCAGACATTGACCGAAGGAGCGGCAATTTTACTCCATCTACTCAACAAGCATCCCTCATACCTATGGCCAAAGGACGATACCACTGCCAAGCAGAGCGCCCTTGAAAATATCATGTTTGCCAATGCCACAATGCATCCGGCTTACAGCAAATTATTTCTTGCGGCGAGTTTAGTTACCGACACTGAAGCTCGTCAGAGCGTGTTCAATGTCTCGACATCCAGTATCAACGCACTATGGCAAGTCGTTGAGCACAAATTGGCTCACCAAACATTTTTAGGTGGAGAACATGTCTCCCCTGCGGACATTATGCTTGCGGTCTATTCGCGTTGGGGCGCGGCTTTTCCGGTCGACATCATCATCCCAACTAAGTCGCAGCATATGATTGACCACGTGCTCTCAATGCCCAGCTTCAGCGCCTCCCTCAGCGCCGAATCTCACCATATCCGTTCCACAACCCAAGCGTAGGAACAGCAGATGTGTAAACAGCAAGATCAGGCAGATTTTCAACGTGTTACTGACGTTGTTCAACGCTACTTTACTGGTTTGCATCACGGCGACAGTCAGTTACTCAGCAGCATCTTTCATCCCGATGCCTATCTTAAAGCCCCGCAGTTGAGACGCGGGCTGGCTGAATGGCTATCACTGGTCGAGCAACGTGCAAAACCCATCGACAACGGAGATAGCTTTGACTATCAAATTCTATCGATTGATGTCATTGGCCAGCAAGCCATGGTCAAAGTGTTATGCCCATTACTAGGGCGAACCTACATCGATTTCCTTGGCTTACTGTATGAAGACCAACAGTGGCGCATCGTTAATAAAATGTACGCAGATATCGAATAGCAAGGAGCACAAATGCCATATATCAATGTCAAAGTGACTGATGAACAGGTCACTGTCGAGCAGAAGCAAGAGATCATCCAAGCAATGACTCAAGTTATGATTGACGTGTTGGATAAGGACCCAGCCACAACCTTCGTCGTGATCGATGAAGTCAATACTGACAACTGGGGGATCGGTTTTGATCAGGTGTCCCAATTACGTCAACATGCATCACTGCATAAGCAATAAAAAAGCCCCAGTCCGTCGACTGGGGCTTTAACTTTTCCCGATAGATAAGTGTCGTGCTAGCGAAAACTTATCTCATAACTAACACTTACTTATGCGTTAGCTTTTTCTTTCTTAGCTTTTGGTGCCGCTTCTTTCGCTACTTGGTCCGCTTTCTTCTTGATTACAGTCGTACCTTCGAAAGTTTCGCCTTCAACGAATGCTTTACCGTAGTAAGAAGACATTAGAACTTCTTTTAGCTCAGTGATTAGAGGGTAACGTGGGTTAGCACCTGTACACTGGTCATCAAACGCTTCAACTGCTAGCTCATCAAGTTTAGCGATGAAGTCAACTTCAGAAACACCTGCTGCTTGGATAGACAGTGGGATGTCTAGGTCGCCTTTCAGCTCTTCCAACCATGCTAGTAGACGTTCAATCTTCTGAGCAGTACGGTCACCTTCTTGGCTTAGGCCTAGGTGGTCAGCAACTTCAGCGTAACGACGACGTGCTTGTGGACGGTCGTACTGAGAGAATGCAGTCTGCTTAGTTGGGTTATCGTTCGCGTTGTAACGTACAACGTTAGAGATTAGTAGTGCGTTCGCCAGACCGTGTGGTAGGTGGAACTCAGCACCAATCTTGTGCGCCATAGAGTGACAAACACCTAGGAATGCGTTCGCAAACGCGATACCAGCGATAGTCGCAGCGTTGTGTACTTTCTCACGAGCGATTGGGTCGTTTGCGCCGTTCGCGTAGCTTGAAGGTAGGTACTCTTTTAGCATCTTAAGTGCTTGTAGAGCCTGACCGTCAGAGTATTCGTTAGCAAGAACAGATACGTAAGCTTCTAGAGCGTGAGTTACTGCATCGTAACCACCGAATGCTGTTAGAGACTTAGGCATGTTCATTACTAGGTTAGCATCAACGATAGCCATGTTTGGCGTGATTTCGTAGTCAGCTAGTGGGTACTTAGCACCAGTCTTGTCGTCTGTAACAACGGCGAATGGAGTAACCTCTGAACCAGTACCTGAAGTTGTAGTGATACATACAAGCTCAGCTTTCTTACCCATTTTAGGGAACTTGTAGATACGTTTACGGATATCCATAAAGCGCATTGCTAGTTCTTCGAAGTGAGTTTCTGGGTGCTCGTACATTACCCACATGATCTTAGCAGCGTCCATTGGAGAACCACCACCTAGAGCTAGGATTACGTCAGGTTGGAAGCTCTTCATTGCTTCTGCACCTTTCTCAACAACAGATAGTGTTGGATCCGCTTCTACGTCGAAGAATGTTTGAACTTCGATGCCTTGCTCTTTAAGCAGTTTCACTACTTCATCAGCGTAACCGTTGTTGAATAGGAAACGGTCAGTTACTAGGAATGCGCGTTTCTTACCTTCTAGGTCGCTCATTGCGATTGGAAGGCTACCACGACGGAAGTAGATAGACTTAGGTAGTTTGTGCCACAACATGTTTTCAGCTCGCTTAGCTACAGTTTTCTTGTTGATAAGGTGCTTAGGACCTACGTTCTCAGAGATAGAGTTACCACCCCAAGAACCACAACCTAGAGTTAGAGAAGGTGCTACGTTAAAGTTGTAAAGGTCACCGATACCACCGTGAGTAGTTGGGATGTTTACAAGGATACGTGCAGTCTTCATCTTGTCGCCGAAGTAACGGATACGGTCTGCGTTAACGTCTTGGTTAGTGTAAAGACCAGACGTGTGACCGATACCACCGATTTCAACCATAGTTACCGCTTGAGCAACTGCGTCTTCGAAGTCGTCAGCACGGAATAGACCTAGAGTTGGAGATAGTTTCTCGTGTGCGAATTCGTCATCGATCGATACTTTACCTAGACCTTCACCCACAAGAACTTTTGTATCTGCAGGAACTTTAACGCCCGCCATTTCAGCGATTGCTGGAGCAGGTTGACCTACGATTTTCGCGTTTAGTGCGCCATCGATTAGTAGTACTTTACGTACTTTGTCTGCGTCAGCTTTAGATAGAACGTGAGCTTTGTGAGAAGCGAAACGCTCTTTCACTTCGTCGTATACTTCGCTAACTACGATTGCAGCTTGCTCAGAAGCACATACTACGCCGTTATCGAATGTTTTAGACATAAGGATAGAAGCAACAGCACGTTTGATGTCAGCTGTTTCATCGATAACGACAGGAACGTTACCTGCGCCTACACCGATTGCTGGCTTACCAGAAGAGTATGCTGCTTTAACCATGCCTGGACCACCAGTTGCAAGGATAAGTGCAATGCCGTCGTGCTTCATTAGGCCGTTAGACAGTTCTACTGAAGGTTGGTCAATCCAACCGATGATGTCTTTTGGTGCACCCGCCGCTACTGCTGCGTCAAGAACAAGTTTCGCTGCATCGTTAGTCGAGTTCTTCGCACGTGGGTGTGGCGAGAAGATGATGCCGTTACGAGTTTTAAGAGAGATTAGAGATTTGAAGATTGCTGTAGACGTTGGGTTAGTCGTTGGGACGATACCACAAATGATACCTACAGGTTCTGCGATAGTCATTGTGCCTAGGTTGTCATCTTCTTCTAGGATGCCACAAGTTTTCTCGTCTTTGTATTTGTTGTAGATGAACTCTGAAGCAAAGTGGTTTTTGATCACTTTATCTTCAACAATACCCATGCCAGACTCTGCAACCGCTTGTTGTGCTAGCGGGATACGAGCGTGGTTAGCTGCTAGAGAGGCTGCGCGGAAGATTGCGTCTACTTTCTCTTGTGAGAACGTTGCAAACTCTTCTTGAGCCGCTTTTACGCGAGCTACTAGAGCGTCTAGTTCAGCCATATTAGTTACAGGCATAGTGAATCTCCTAAAATAGATAAATATTAAAAACTTTTTATTAAGGTCACTGTTCTCAGACAGACGTCTTAGTAAATTGCTTTCAGGGCTGAGTATATTATTTCAGGTTGTGAAAAAAATTGACCCAGATCAGTTACCCAAAAAGAATTAACCAATTAGTGGTATCCGAATCACAAAACATGACCTAACAACATGATTTATATGAATTTAATTCACACTTTCAGTTTGAACAAAAAAACACCAAACAAACCACCACCTTGGATAAATGGCCACATTTTGTAAAAAAGTTTCATTTTTTGACCACAAACTTACATGTGGTCCATAAACATTGTGCTACTGAGAGTATATGCAAAACGTATTTTCTCTCTATTTTTCGCCTCGTTTTATGTGAAAAATGTGCGAATGTTAACGTTTGTGTCATTTGAGTACTTCTTGACCACCATTCTACGTAACAAAGTATGTCATTACTGTTTACCAATCATTCAATAATTAGATTTTCTCAGTTATGAAATGGCTTTAACTTTAGTTTTTTTCATTCGTTCATTGGCAAAAATTGGACTATATTCGCGCATGTATCCCTGTTCCCTCTTTTACTTGTGTAGGCACGCCGAATGCAAACGTTCGAAATCGCTATTTTTTTGCAGTTTTTCTTGGGTTTAGTCGCAGCTGTTAACCCTGTCGGCATTATGCCGGTTTTTGTTTCTTTAACTGGGCACATGACTCAAGAAGAAAAGAACAAAACCGCCGTTACAGCCAACATTGCTGTCGCTATCATTTTGATCGTCTCTCTCCTGGCGGGTCAGATGCTGCTCGATATGTTTAGCATCTCGTTGGATTCGTTCCGCGTCGCAGGCGGTTTACTCCTTCTAAGCATCGCGTTTTCAATGATGAGCGGTAAACTCGGGGAAGATAAGCAGAACAAACAAGAAAGGTCTGAGTATGTCAGCCGTGAGCAGATCGGTGTCGTGCCATTGGCCATGCCACTGATGGCAGGCCCGGGTGCGATCAGTTCGACGATTGTCTACGGCTCTCGCTATCCAGCAATGCTTGATACATTCGGTATCATTGTGACGATCGTCGCTTTCTGTCTATGTACTTGGCTACTATTTCGCTCAGCACCATTGATTGTGCGCTTCTTAGGTCAAACAGGAATTAACGTCATCACTCGTATCATGGGCCTTATCCTTGGCGCACTTGGTATCGAGTTTATCGCAAACGGACTACGTAACCTGTTCCCAGGATTAGCCTGATCACCAGAATATAGGTATGATAGAGCGACTGTTTAATAGGTCGCTCTAACCATGCCACGCAACTCTTTACGACATCATCTTTACGTCATTATTTTTGGTACTCATACCAAAGCTGGACGGGCATTTGATATTGCCCTGATTGCTGCCATCATCGTCTCGCTATTGGTTCTCATCTTAGAATCACTGCCAAATGTGATGTCTCGATGGTCACAAGAATTACGCTATATTGAGTACAGTTTTACCGCCCTATTCACCGTCGAATATTTATTAAGGCTCTATTGCTCACCTAAGCCCAAATCTTACGCTACCAGCTTTTACGGCGTTGTCGATTTGCTAGCGATTCTGCCGACCTACTTGGCTCTAATTTTCCCTGGCGCTTCGTTTATGGGGGTGATTCGCTTACTCCGCGTTATGCGAATTTTCCGTGTCCTTAAACTTGTGCGCTATCTGCAAGATTCGAATATTCTTTTGCGCTCTCTCCTTATGGCGCGCCGAAAGATCCTAATATTCTTCAGCACTGTCGGTATTCTAGTCACCATTTTCGGCGCTTTAATCTTTGTGATTGAGGGCCCTGATAATGGCTTTACCAGTATTCCCAAAAGTATCTACTGGGCCATCGTGACAATTACCACCGTTGGCTATGGTGATATGGTGCCACAAACCCATCTCGGTAAGGCGATCGCCTCTTTAACCATGCTGCTCGGTTATTCAATACTTGCCGTTCCCACTGGTATCATTACCGCAGAGTTAAGTAACGAGATGAACGCGCACAAAGAGCTCGTAAAATGCCCTAACTGCAACCGTTCCGGGCACGACTCAGATGCTATGCACTGTAAGCACTGTGGCAGTGAGTTAGCCGATCCAGATAATCGAGTAATCACTCGACAGAATTAAAAAAGGCTCCTAAAAGGAGCCTTTTTTTAACAACCAGTGGTCACTGCTTCCGCCTGGTACATTCCGCCCTCTTCCATTACGGCAGTGTACTTAACGTAACACTGGGTTTGTTCAATCGCGGTGTTAAAATCGCTCCCGGTGAAATCACCAAGGATAGAAGATTGCGTGATAAGCCAATAATCAGGGTCAGCAACCGTGCCATTATTGTGAGCTGCCCATACCCACTCCGCTTCTAGATCATGATATTCAGCATCAGCATTGAGGAAGTTTTCTATCCCGCCGCGTTCAACGGTCGGATAACCAAACGCAACATGTCCGGTCTGAGAACCAAGATCGATATGATAGCTAGGGTTATTTTCTTCACCGTCAATGACGGTCTTGGAGTAAACCAATTGAGCTGCGCCATCAACGGCTGCTTTCATCCCTCGAATGCTCGCCGCTCGCGCATCATGGCTATAGTTTAAAAACCTCGGCGCTGCGACAACAGCAAGAATGCCCAAAATCACAATCACCACAACCAATTCGATTAACGTAAAACCTTTTGCTCTCATGCCACCCCCACTACATTTGATGCCAAAAGGGTAGAGAAACAATGTCAGTAAGCTGTTAATCGGCACAAAAAAAGCGCCCATGAGGACGCTTTTCAGTACTTTCTTACAGCTTACTTTTCAGCAAGGATAATACGCAGTGTGCGGCGTAGTGGTTCTGCGGCACCCCATAGAAGTTGGTCACCAACAGTGAACGCATTGAGGAAATCATCACCCATTGCCATCTTACGCAGACGACCTACAGGGATAGAAAGCGTACCGGTCACTTTAGCTGGTGTCAGTTCTTGCGCAGTAATATCGCGATCATTAGGAATCACTTTAACCCAATCATTATGAGTGGCGATCATCTCTTCGATCTCGTCCATCGGAACATTTTGCTTTAGCTTGATAGTCAACGCTTGAGAGTGACAACGCATTGCACCGATACGTACACAGGTACCATCGATTGGCACTGGTGCATCTTGGAAGCCAAGAATCTTGTTCGCTTCAACACCCGCTTTCCACTCTTCTTTGCTCTGGCCATTGTCACGCTTCACATCGATCCATGGAATGAGAGAACCTGATAGTGGTACACCAAATTTATCCGTCGGGAAAGATGGTGAGCGCATGATGTCTGCTACTTTTTTGTCGATATCGAGAATTGAGCTTGATGGGTTAGCCAACTCTGAACTCACTGAATCATTGATTACACCCATTTGAGAGATAAGCTCACGCATATTCTGAGCGCCAGCACCAGAAGCGGCTTGGTAAGTCATCGCACTTGTCCACTCAACCAAGCCTTTCTCAAATAGGCCACCTAGGCCCATTAGCATCAAGCTTACGGTACAGTTACCTCCAACAAACGTGTTGGTGCCACTATGAATGCCTTGTTGAATCTGCGCTAAGTTAACAGGATCAAGGGTAATGATAGAGTCTTGCGCCATACGCAAAGTCGAAGCAGCATCAATCCAGTAGCCCTTCCAACCCGCTTGGCGCAGTGCTGGATACACTTTTTCTGTGTAGCTACCACCCTGACAGGTAACAACAGCGTCTAGCTGCTTAAGGCTTTCGATATCAAACGCATCTTGCAGCATACCTGCATCTTTACCTAAGTTTGGTGCTGGGATACCTACTTGAGATGTACTGTAAAATACCGGTTCAATAAGGTCGAAATCTTTCTCTTCTACCATACGTTGCATTAGCACCGAACCAACCATGCCACGCCAACCAACTAAACCTACTCTCATTCTCAACTCTCCGTGTAATCAATTTTTAAAAGGGAATGGTTCAATATTCAATTTTCGCAGCAAAATCTCAAGGGAAATTTGCATCAAATCTGTAACTTTTATTTCTTATTTTCAAAAAACACACTTAGACGTGCGTTTTGGTTGGTTTTTGCCCACTTGTTATAAAGACGACAAAAACCACTCAGAACAAGAACAAATACACACCTTACGTGCCACAGAAAGTTTACATTTCAAAACATTTCAGATCATTAAAATTAAACTTTAACACTACATTTAACTGCAACAAAACACTAATACAGATATAAATCACAGCATAACGACATTATCTCGAAATATTATTCCAACTAAGATAAAGTGCACTTCATACCTAATAGGAGTTAGCGCTCCTTCGAGAAGTGGTGCTAAGCACACTACTTTCACTCGCTAATTACTCTAATAAGAGGCTCTGTATGACGCAACTTACCCCCCGTCTGCCAAGCTTGATGCAGGTTGTAATTTCCTTAGGGTTATTTCTACTACTGGCATTTTCGTTTACAGCACAACTCGATCTACCAATCCAGCTGGCGCTGTACATCGGCTGGTTTATTATCATGTTCCTTGGTATCCGTTTAGGCCATCAATATAAAGATTTAGAAAAAGCAGCCCTCAACGGAATTTCTAACGGACTTGGTGCCGTTCTTATTCTTCTAGCGGTCGGTGCCTTAGTCGGTACTTGGATCTCTGGCGGTATCGTACCAACTATCATTTACTATGGTCTAAAGGCAATCCACCCTTCTATTTTCCTTCTTGCTACGATGATCATCTGTTCATTGACCGCTCTTGCTACGGGTACTTCTTGGGGTGCAGCAGGTACGGCAGGTATTGCGATGATGGGTATCGGCCAAGGCTTAGGTGTTCCAGCGCCAATCACTGCGGGTGCGGTGCTATCAGGCTGTTACTTCGGCGATAAAATGTCACCACTGTCTGACTCAGTAATCCTAGCTTCATCAATGTCGAACGTTGAAGTTGTTGAACACATCAAGGGCATGCTACCTATCGCCCTGATCAGCTACATCATTACTGGCATTATGTTTACCGCGTTTGGCTTCCATTACGCCGGTAACGTTGATATGTCTCAGGTACAGTCAGTCATTCAAGCGATGGAAGAGCAGTTCTACATCACGCCTTATTCGTTTGTCCCTGTGATTATCGTATTGGGCCTACTGGCGATGCGTATGCCTTCTTTCCCGGTGATCAGTTTCGGCTCTCTTCTGGGCATCATCTGGGCAGTAATGATTCAAGATGTTGACTTCTTACAGGCGTTCAACACCGCTTGGGCACCATTTGAAATCGAGTCTGGCGTAAGCTTTATTGATTCAATCCTTAACCGTGGTGGTATGTCATCAATGCTTGGCTCAGTTGCGGTTATCGTATTTGGTCTAGGTTTTGGTGGTCTACTAGATAAAGTGGGCGTTTTAGAAACTATCGCGAAACTATTTGAACGCCGAGTTCAAAGTGCAGGCTCGCTAGCAACTAGCACCATTGGTACTGCATTCATGGGTAACGTGTTTGGCTCTGCAATGTACGTATCTTTAATCCTGACCCCTAAAATCTGTGCTAAAAATTACGACCGCTTAGGCTACAAACGTAAGAACCTATCTCGTAACGCAGAGTTCGGCGGTACGCTAACATCAGGTATGGTGCCTTGGAGTGATAACGGTATCTACATGGCAAGTATCCTTGGTGTAGCAACACTCTCTTACGCGCCATTCATGTGGTTAAGCTTCGTGTGTATTATCGTCACAATCATTACCTCATACATGGGCTGGTTTGTTGATAAATGCGAACCGACAGCACCTGCCGCTGATACTGAAGCAGAAGCAGAAGCAGAGTTAGCAAAGCAGACCGCATAAACGATGCTCTGAATACAAAAAAACGCCTCACTTGAGGCGTTTTTTTTATCCGTATTTACTCTGCTCTAAATTGACTTAAGACGCTTTTTTGGCCGCACTGCGTCGCCCTAGCAAATAACCTAAGCCAAGTGGAGCAAAGAAAATCGCAACAATAAAGAGGATAAAGTAAATGATGGTACTCTTAATTAACTCAACCAGTTTATCGACGGCTAAGGTAACGACATCTTGAGAAACCTTATCAATATCTTGAGTAAACTGCTCACGTTCAGCGCTAATGATCAACGCAATTTCTGCACGCTCTCTTGCGACCATTTTCTCTAGAGCTTCACGCTCTAAGCTCAATTGCTCAATACGCTGAGTGGTACGCTGGTCAATCTCTTGAACCAAAGGCTCCAGTTGAATCGACATCTGACGGGCAAGATCTTCCATATACTGAGGGTTGTTCTCAACAAAGTCTTGGAATGACTCGGACGTCGCTTGCAAGCTCTGAAGCGTCTGAGTTAACTGCTCACCGCTAATAGAGCTATTTAGTGCGATAAGCTGAGCTTTCCATGTCATTAATTTTGGCGTTTGCTCTGACACGAGGCTGAGTCGATCAGACACGTCGCCGAGAGCTTCTGGCATGGTACCTAAGGTCGAAACAGCTTCATCTTCACTGATCTGGTTTGCTTCAAGCCATGCTCGGTAAGCGGGTGTTCTAATAAAGCTTAAGTCTTCAAATGGGTGAGTCTTGGCAAATTCAATAACAAACTGTTGAGTTTGAGAGTAACTCGCACCTTTAAGCAACGATTTCGCGAGCTTATTAATGTCAGCCGCTAGCTCTGTTGAAACGCGCTTTGCATCATCGTTAACAAATAGCTCCTGGCCGGCACCACGATTAAAAAACTGGTTCATTTGCTCAGTAAACACCCAGCTATCGATAAGCGCAGCCATTGGAGACACTTGGTAGGAAGAACGTTGCAAGCCTTCTTCTGCATTTATTTTCCATAGCAATACGTAAGATTGATACAGTTTATCTTGAGGGTCGTATTGTTCAGCTGTGGCGTCCGCAGCTTGCTCTACTTGCGCAAAAAACTGATGGGTATACTCACGCGTCATTAAACGCATATTGAGCTCTTGTTGTGTCAAAGGCGTTGTCTGGCTATCAATTTTCACTTCAAGTAGTGAACACCCTGAGATAGGAAGGACGAAAGCTAACAGCCATAGAACAGGTAGGCGGCGAAGCAGCATATAACCTCACATGCAGAATTAAAAAAAGCCAAGCACTATACAATCCTTAAGTCAGGATGAAGTCAACTCTCTACTTTCGCGTTCTCTTTTAGGAAAATTCTTGCTTCTTCAAGGGCATTGTCCAATCGGACCTTGAGTTCATCGAGTAAATCAGGAACCGCAGTGATATCTTCTTTTATCGCAATTTCAACTTTACTTGCCGACTCTCTCAATTTTGAAGCACCTAGGTTGCCTCCAACTCCTTTCAAGCTATGCGCTTTTCGTTGCGCTTCTTCTGGAGAATCCGTAAGTAAACTAGTGATTTTTTCGACATCCCCATTGTGATCTTCGATAAAGACTTCCAACAGCATGCAAACCGATTCCACATCTTGATTCAATGAATCCAACATCTTAGCGAAATCTATCTCAGGATCCCCCAACTCAGCCTCTACTGGTGAATCAACCACGGGAGGATGAGACTGCTCTTTGTTACTTTCATGTGCTTCAGCATCTTGTGACTGACTATTCGATAGATCTGCCGAGGTCACGCGTACAGAACCTGTCGCAATATTAATTAACCAAAGGTAGCCCACCATAGTGAGAAAACTGACCAAAATGCCAAGCCAAATATGTCGAGTCAGAAGCTGATTAAACTCATTCCGTTGCAAAGCGATTTGAGCATGGACATCATGAGTAATAAGTTTATCGACAATGTATTGCCCTTGAGCGTAGCCCCCTAACACAGTAGAAATCTGCGCGAGTACCTGCTGTAAGTCTTGCCGTTGCTGCAACGGTAATTTAGTTGATAGATAATAGACTTGATCGAGCTCGCGATAGATGGCGGGACTAGAACCGTTATCACTATACATCGCGTCTAAAACGTTAGCACTCAGGCGCAGGTAGAGCTCAGATACACTCTGTTGCTCTTTATAGCCTTCTCGCATGCCACGGATCTGCTCAACCAGATTCAAGAGGTCTAAGTTATTATCAAGATAAATTTGAGTTTGTTCGATAAAGCGATCGGTGGTGAACAGTAACTGATGAATATCAGGCAGGAACCAGCTTTTTTTGTAGTGAGTATCGATTTGTAAGCGTAAAGCGTAAATCAGTTGGATATTGAGCGCTTGAGTATCGGCCATGTGGGTTCGATACGGAGAATCAAAGGTAAGGGTTTCACGGAGCTCTTGAATGCCACTCCCTAGCTCGTAGATTTGCTCTTTGGTTTCACTCGTTGATCGGTAACTAGTCGCAAGTAAACCGATACAAATTAACCATAGGCTAAGTAGCAACCAGCCAAATTTGAGAGCTCTGCCTTCCATTGTCCTGCCTGTATTCAATAAACCCCTGTAATACAAGCATATACACAATATTCCTTCTTTGCACTACTCATACAAACAACCAAACCGCTCTTTCCATTTTTTGTGGAGTTATACAATTTTTAACACTCCTGCTCTAACATTACGTAGATACCCAGCCTCTATGAACCCATCTCTCTTTTTATGAAGTGATACGAATGCACTTGATCTAATGGAATTATGCTTGTTACCTATATCGTTAACATAACCTCCGGATATCTCGACGATGTTCGGTATATTTGCTTACAAACAATACTACAGCATTAAAGGCTGCTTGAAACTGCTCAGCAACAGCCACTCTCATCTTTGTTTGGCTGTTTTTACTTGAACGACAACATGGGCCTTCTTTCTGCGATTTTCTCTAGTGTATCGCGTTGACAATGTAGAGCGTCAACTGTGATAACGCTGCCTTGTACATTAATTACATCAAGCTTTTAGCGAACAACGCTAATCTCACTGTTCTTGTTTTCAGTCGATTTATGGCTTAGAACAAGCCCCCGTTTAGTATCATAAGAAGTCACCAATTGTAGTGCTGTTTTCTCGTCATTTCAGTACGAGCCACGCAGTACTTTTCCATCAAATGCAATGATGGGCCTATTTTGACTCTTGTTGTTCGTTAATCCAGAGAGCTAGTGCCTCAAGCAAAGGCTCCGCGACAACACGCGCTATGGTGTGTCGTCGGGGGATCCCGTGTTCAAAATGGCTGTGTAACTAAGGATTTAGAGGTCTTAAATCTGTTTACAAAGTGCGATCCTGCTTTGCACTAAAGTCAAAATCTCATGAAGTAATACCATTTATTAGCGTCACAGTTAAAATCGTAAGTTACTTATTTAACTCAATCGAATACTCCAATCGTTCGGATAATCGAAAATGATTACATTTTCTGATGCGAAATATTATTCGAATGTTCAAACAACCTAGCTCTCAGGTAGCGATGAAACGGATCATGCTCCATAAGAGAATGCCAATATAAATAACTATTACCTGACGTCAGTTCCTCAATAATGTTTAGTTTGATGAGATCAGACCTAGCAGCAACAACATCTGGAAGTAAACTCACATAATCCGTTTCCTGCAAATAGTCGATGATTGAACTATACTGCGAAAAATTAAGTACTGTATTTTGATTGATCTCGTTTCGATCGACATTACGGTTGAATTCTCGGATTAACTCTCCATGATAGACAAATTGAATATATCCATAAGAGTATGTCTCTTTAATGTTGATAGGAGCTTCATTTTTGTTTAGAGGGTGATTTTTCCTTACGTATATAGAATAAGAGTAATTTCCGATTTTTAACTGATGAATGTTATTAGAAAGACCACTAAAGTTTCCGACTAAAAAGTCCAACTTTCCTTGATTTAAGTCTTCTACACAACCATCGTATCGCCCTAAAATTTCAAACTTCACTTTCTTTTCATATTTTTCGCTAATTGATGCAAGTACTGAAGCACTATTATTGGTCATCGCACCATCAATCATACATATTCTATACTGTTCTTTAGTAGGTTGAGTAATACCTTCCAATTGATTATATATTTGGAAGGTAGAATTGAAAATATTTTCCAGCTGAGGGAATATCTTATCCGATAATGGAGTCAACATCATTTTATTATTTGTTCGTACCAGCAATTTATCATTAAATATT
Source organism: Vibrio orientalis CIP 102891 = ATCC 33934 (assembly GCF_000176235.1). Classification (NCBI taxonomy): domain Bacteria; kingdom Pseudomonadati; phylum Pseudomonadota; class Gammaproteobacteria; order Vibrionales; family Vibrionaceae; genus Vibrio; species Vibrio orientalis. The sequence continues at coordinate 1,613,337 of NZ_ACZV01000005.1, forward strand.
CGCCTTAATTTATTCAGTTGTTGACTAACTGCTGATTGTGACACAAATATTTCGTCTGCCACTCTACTGACATGCTTATATTTAAGTAATAAATATAATGTTATAATCAAATTTTGGTCATGTTTTACGATGAGCTTAATATTCATATTCATAGCAACATTCATCTTCAAAATTGTTAATTTACTATTGAACTGATCGGCCAATAGGAATGCTTAACAAGCTGATTAACCCTCCTATAGCCAATGTTATTTTTATCCCATAATTTCTAGCATTATTATTAATACCATCTAGATTAGGAGGAATGGAAATATTGTTGTTTGATAACAGAAACTTCAAATCTTCATTAGACATAAAATCAAATAAATTTGTTATCGAATTAATTTCAATGCCACTAATGTGGTGTATTAGTGATGCTTGCAAATATTGACTAGAGAAATATGATAGAGCCCCTCCAAAAATTGTAACTCCAGCCACATAACCAATATTCTTAGATGACACTTGAGCTCCTGATGACTGTTGTGCATAATATTCTCCGACAGCAAGGTTGACGGATATATTCGCTCGACTAGCAAGCATACCGCAACCACTACCAATGAGCATCATCCAGAAAGAAATATTATGGATAGATATTCCATTGTATATAAGTTGACTCAATAAAAAAATACAAGTTGATAGCAACCCCATACTTATGGTATTTATTTTTTTCGTACTTATCTTTTGAGCTCTATTTGCCACAATGATTGACGATATAAACATAGCGACAGCAAAACATACTGTACTATAAGCCAACTCCAACTTACTATAGTCACTTAATGATATATAACCTACCAATGTAAAAAGAACACCTCCATAAATAACATATTGAAAAGCGAGAACATAAAAAGAAGCTAGAACATCTCGCTTAAGAAACGCTCTAGGAAAAATTGAATGAATATTATTTTTTTTCTTTGTTTTATTTTTAAATAACAGATAAATCAGACACAGAGATAATGAAGTTATCATTAGCAATGCTGGTAATGGAAGGCTAAATGTATATACGACACTACTTTCTTTACTTTGCACAACTTTGTTCGTGAAAAAACCGAATGAAGGGGCCGCTGCAATCGCAGTTAAGATACTAGCAATGACAACAATGCTCATTACCGCCTCAATATAATCAAAACGTTTTTCTGAGACTATTGGACTGCAATAAGGCAACCAACTAGACAACAAAGCAACAATAATCGCAATTATGCTCAGTAGAGCAAAGCCAGCCTTCCAACCCGCTAAATGGTAGATTGTCGTTAGAATGATAGGGTATATCGATACGACTAATGCGACTGAAGTACCCCATATGCTAAAGGCCATCGATCTATTATGTGATTGAATCTCTTTGGTAAGCAATGCAATAGACGAAGGTAGGATTAGAGCTGCACCAGTACCCATCAAGCCTCTTGAAAAAAGAATAAACGACCAGAAGTCTTCAAAGATAAGCGCTGATACTTCTCCCATGAAACAAAGAAACAACCCCGTCCTAAATAGACTTCTCCAGCTAAAAAAGTACCCCATTAAACCACTCACCAACATGAGCGACGCAGAAACAACGGAGTAGGATGAAGTTACCACCTGACCCAAAGATAGGTTTACGTTAAAAAAAGACATGATGTCTTTAATTAACAAAGCAGTAGTGACATTGTCAGCACTAGAGACAAATTGTGCCAGACAGACACAAATTAGGATCTTAATCTCTTTGGCTGTAAATCTAACGTTGTTCATAGTCGTGGTAACCTTGATTGCCTACAACGAAAAAAAGCCCACATCCTGGGCTTTTATAGTTTGACTTAGATTTCGACATGCTTTTCATCAGTATCAAGCACTTCGGCCTTTGTTCTCATTAAGCTACGTTGCGGTAGATGGCGAAGGGTCACCAAGAACAGGAGCATAAATATAGCAATGGCATATAAGCCCATTTGCGCTGCTTTTAAGCGAGTTTTTTGATTAATTTCAACGAGCATTTGAACTTCACTAGAGTCTGCAACCTTATCCTTAATCAGTTCAGAAAAATCGCTATCACCAAGAAAAGGAATCGAAGACATTGCTTCAATGCCATTCTGTGAAACTTCTGAAATTGATGGAGAGTTTAAGACTTGCTGCTTGTAATCATGGCTCATGACCGACAGCATCGTTACGCCCATTATCGCGATACCTATAGCATAACCAATATTGCGAACAGTTGCTTGAATTCCACCGGACTGCTGCGCTTCACGAGGTTCTAACGCGTCTGTTACGATGATTGAGCATTGAGATGCCATTGCACCTACTGAACAACCCATCAATGTTTGACCAATAATAAGTAAATAGTTGTAACCATCAAGTTGCAGCCCTTGAGCCATAATAAACGCAGCCACAGCAGCGCCGATTAAACTAAAAGCACAAACCATACGTACTTGAAGGCCACTTAGCTTTGCAGGAAGTAACATTGCAACGCCGACTGTACCGACAGACATACCAATTAGACTCATGCCAGCTTGCGCAGAAGACACCCCACCAACAAGTTGTATATACGGAATAGTAATTGCTGCAGGAGCAGCTGAACCTACCCAAAATAATGCTCCAATATAGAGCCCAACTTGAACCTGTTTGTTATAAATGATTTTAGCCGGAATAAGAGCGAGACCTCCGAGCTTCTCATAGCGCTTTTCCCACATTAGCAAACTTGTAAGTACAATCAAGCCAAATACTGTCATCACGATTGCTGGTGAAAAACCAAAAACAACAAAACCAGTAAGTGGCTTCAAGATGCCCCACACTGGCATTTTTAACGTCCCAACAATTACCATCATTAGACCAACAGCAGCTAATAGGATACCGACAATATCAAGCTTTGGCTTATCCTTGGCCACAGCGACATCTGTCACTTTCGAAGAAGCAAATAGGACCGAGACAAAAATCGCACTTAAGCATAAGTAGGTAAAACGGAGTCCCATAACATCCAACAACATGCCAAAAACAACAGGCATCAATGCTGCAGAAAGTCCGCTGGCTGCTGCAAGTCCGCTAAATGCAAGGGCTTGATCTTTTCCTTGATAATTCCCAGCAATTAGTCCGAGTACAGCAGGAATAGTCAAACTAGCACCTGCGCCAGTCATGACACGAGCGCCATATATAAAGACTTCAATAGAAGGTGAGAAAGCCGCAACTACTTCACTTACTGCCAGTAAGACAAGACCGATGCGAAATGAACGACGCCAACCGAGTATTAGACCAATAAGTCCCCCGGCTATCATCATGGCTCCTGCAATTAAAGAGTAAGTAGCATTCGCCATTTGGATTTGGTCCATTGAAGCGCCAAATTGTTGAACAAGCGCCGATGCAGAAACGCCAACTGTAGCATTGTCACCACTTGTGCCAACCTGTGCTGCACACAAGATCAGCAAACAGAGCCATTTATTTTGATTAGTTTTTGTCATAATTAAACCACGTAGTAAGGCCGACCTTATGCCGACCTAGCTAATATTATTAAGATTTTTCGCCACCGATAAAGCAAGCCATAGCCTCTTTGCCTTTCAATTCTTCCACTGGACCTTCCATCCAATCGAAGTCAAGGATCGTGAAATCAGCTAACTTCCCTTTCTCTAGCGATCCGATATTGCTGAGCATATGTTGCTTAGCTGCAGAACTTGTAATCGCACGCAAAGCTTCCTCTCTAGAGAGTGCTTCCTGCGGTAAGACTGGAGTTCCATCAATATCGTCACGACTCATCAAGATGTATGCACCCATCATTGGATCAGTCGGCATTAGTGGAATATCTGCGTTTACACTAATATTCATTCCAGCGTCAATTGCTGACCTAGCACGCTGTAATTGACTAAAACAAGATGGGGGTAGAACTTGCTCTTTTTTCCACGAAGAATAAAAGTGATAGCTATAATATGGCGTGACACTCGCGCTTGGCTTGACGTCCATCGATTGAACTCGTTCAAAGAACTCATCATCAGTAAAACCCATATGTTGAATAAACATTTGACCGTTTCTACCAACATGGTTCGCATTAAGCTCTTCCATTACATCGAGAACTTTTGTGTGTGCAAGATCGCCTTGTGTATGAATAGCGATGTTATAACCGCCTTGCCAAAACAATGACATGTCTTCAGCTAATGTAGCTTCGCTACGATCCGCAAAGCGGTGTAGCCATCCCGTAGTTCGGCCATCAGGGAAAGCTTCTTTTGTAATGATTTCATAATCAGATACAGCGCCATCAGCGAAAAATTTGATACTCTTAACTGGGAAAGTTATCTCATTCTCTTTGTTCTCCTGATAATGCGCGTCAACAAAATCGAAAGCTGACTGTGCTGAGTATTCATGTTTTTCATAGACTTTTTGCCAACCAAACATGTAACCTTTGCGGCATTTTGGCATATTTGGTGTTTGATCTGCTGCTGCTAATAACTGTAGTTCAGCTTCTAAAGGCATAGAAATTCCGACGCCCATATCAACGCAAGCGGTCACACCTTTACGACGTCCTTGATCCAGCACGCTGTACAGCCCTTTGATAATACTTGCTGGAGATAATTTTGATAGGATATGCTCAGCTGCAACCCTAAACATTGCTTGTTCAGTTAATACACCTGTCGAACGACCATTCTCATCTTGAATAAAACCAAAAATATCTTTCGGTAGGTCGTTAATTTTGAACGCTTCAATAGCTTTAGTATTACAGATCAACTTATGAATAGAGGCTCCCCACATAGCAACAGGGCGAGTATCATCAAGCTCATCTAGCATTTGAGTTGTTAGTGAACCGTGCAGTGGCTCATAGTGCCCCCATAAAACCAACGTCTCACGGTCTTTGAACTCTTGAATACGCTGCTTCATTGCTGTAATAAACGTACTTGGTGTACGCACTGCCTTATAAGTACGACCGTCTATCGTCCAATCCGTAAAACTGACAGGAACTAAAGCGGCAAACATAGCGGCGGTTCCTACAATGTGCAGGTGTGGTTCAATAAAACCTGGGTAGATAAAAGCGTCTTTATAATCTTCCACAATTTCTGCGTTCGGGAACTGTTCAATTAATTCTGAAAGAGTACCGCTGTCAATAATTTTCCCTTCAGACACCGCCATGGCTTCTTTGCAACTGAAATCACTATCTACAGTGTAGATTTTCTTCGCAAGATAAATTTTCATCCGATTTCCTTCAATGTTTTAACTTACAATAATTAAATTACCGTTATCTAGAAATAATACGTAACACCAATTCTAAATTGACGTTTATCATCGTTTGCTTTAAAAGACTTGCTGCTAATGAATTTGTTATCTGAGTCAATATCGCTAAACGTCTCTTTATAAGTAGCATTTAACCACCAACGTTTATTATCAGAAATTGGCGTACCTAATATAGTCTCAATTAACAAGTCTTGAGTCGTATAATTATCGAAGTCGATGTAAGAGTACTGAGGGTTAACCATCAAGTATGTACCCTTTTTACTTAAGTAAATCGAGTTGAATATATTAACCTGTATACCTACACCGTCGTCACTACCAGGTACTTTATATTCATCTTTTACGTTTGCTTGTACTGCAGCGACGTTAGGATAAACTGTCCAGTTTTTTAATACTGGAACTTTGAAAATAGCACCAGCAGCAATAATGTTATCGATCACCTCAGAATCATCGTTTGAACGATCGATATAATCAAGTGAGTAACCAGCTTTTGGCATGACTCCAATACCGGTACCAAAGACCTGGAACCAACGCGCGCGTGCTTCTCGCAGCTCGAAGCCGTCCTCATACGGATCTGAATCTTTATTCGCACCATTGATGCTAATCATAGTTAAAAAGTTGTTATCAGAATTGAAAGATCCCCCGAGTTTAAACTCCGTCTCAATAGCAAAGTCGTTGTCATTACTATTTGTTCCTGCTGCAACTTTAATTGAGCTAATCACGCGAGTTACATCAGCTGGATCGGGAGCATCGTTGGTGTCATCTTTCGCATTCACATTTAAACTAAATAAACCGAGAGAGATAATACCTAAAGCAGTTAGTTTTGTGTTTTTCATCTTTTATTTCTTATGTTGTCATTGAACAACTTAATTATATTTTTTTTAAAAAATAAGTGAAATTACAACTACAAATACAGGATATTAGCACTACTAATATTACTATTAAAAATAGAAGCACACCATATTAATCAGACTAAAAACAAAAATCCCACACTATTATTACTCTAATCAAACTCATGAAAATATTATATCACCCCTTTTAAAATATAAGATTATTTAAAGCTATCAACATCCTTGTTAACTATAGCTTTAATTATAGCCCTCGAGCGACCTCATAGGCATCCCAAATAGCGGCCATAATTGTTCTAGATTTCTGGCTATCGCCAATGTTGTAAATTTCATCAACATCTAATTGATTAATTAAGTCCTCGTACAATCCATCTTTTGATTCATAACCTAAAGCTAATACAACATGATCAGAGTGTATTTCCATTAAATTACCTTGACGTTTAATTGATACGCCATTGTCAGTAATTTCCACAAGACGTGTCGACGTAAGGATAGAAACTTGCTCATGTACTAATAGCTCTTTGAGCATTTGATAGTTAGCAAAACATGTACCATGAGGGCCACCAATGATGTCATCATCAGCTTCAATCAAAGTAACAGACTTTCCTTTTTGAGCCATCCACAATGCAGCCTCAGCACCTACCAAACCACCGCCAACAACGGTTATGCGGTCTCCGGATATAACTTCAGGATTCATTAACATTTGCTCAGCAATAACAACATGAGCTTTATTTTTTCCAATTAACCATTGTGGTTCTATAGGGCGAGAGCCTGTGGCAAATATTATGCTATCTGGTTTTTCTGCCTCAATAATGGCCTTCGTAGCTTCAGTATTCATACGAACGTTAACCTTATTTCGCTCCATTTCACCACTGAACCACTGAATAAGCAGCTTGTCGTCATGCTTAAAAGGAGCTTGGCTACCAGGAACCACGTTGCCACCAAGCTGTCCGGACTTTTCAATTAGAACGACTTTATGTCCTCGTATAGCTGAAATTCTAGCGGCCTCCATTCCAGCTACACCACCACCAACAACAACCACTTTTTTAGTTCGATGTATGGGCAGCAATCCATATTCCGCTTCTCGGCCACAAGTTGGGTTAACGGCACATGAAATGTTACCGACCTCTGCCATTCTTCCTAGGCAGCCTAAATGACAAGACAAGCATGGACGTACTTCTTCAAATCGACCTCGACGAATTTTATTAACAATATCCGGATCGGCTAGTAATGGGCGCCCCATAGATATACCATCCGAGATACCGTCTTCAATCGCTTGAGCAGCAAGGTCAGGATCCTCCATTCTCCCCGCCATGAGAACAGGAATATCAACGACTTCCGACACTGCTTTACAGTATGGTGCATACATACCTGGCTTAAAATAGTTAGGCGGGTGATTCCAATACCAAGAGTCGTATGTACCTGCATCAACGTTCAACGCATCAAATCCGGCCTCTTGGAGATATTTAGCGGCTCTTAGGCCCTCTTCCATATCACGGCCAACTTCTACGCCATGTTCATTAGGTAAGATACCTTGACCAAAGCCTTTCATATTACTTTTCACTGAATAGCGAAGTGATACTGGATAATTCTCACCACATATGGCTTTAATTCCTCGCACAATCTCCACCGCAAATCGGTAACGATTCTCAAAATTTCCACCGTATTGATCCGTTCGTTGATTGAAAAAAGCCATGGAGAATTGGTCAAGTAAATAACCTTCATGCACTGCGTGTATTTCTACACCATCGTATCCTGCTTTCTGTGCAATTGCCGCAGACTCAACAAACTTACTAATAAAGTATTTAACTTCCTCAGTAGTTAATTCACGGTGCTGGATATTTGGGTCGAATCGATTGGGAGCAGGAGAAGGGGCAATTGATTTATCTTCTGGAGTAAATCCAGGAATACATGAGCGTCCCCATCCAGCAGTTAGTTGGGCGAAAATTTTAGCACCGTGAGCATGTACCCGTTCGGTCATTTCTTTCGCACTGCGGATGTATGCAGTTGGATGGTTTGTTGGGCATGGTAAAGAAGGCATCGGGAACTGCTCAAGTTCATTCTCGACCATCTGAACACCAGTAATAATTAAACCTACTCCCCCCTTAGCTCTCGTAGTGTAATATTCGATCCCGCGTTGATTATAGGCTCCATCACCATCAACACAACCCAGTGTCCCCATTGGGGCCATCGAGTAGCGATTTTTTAACTTTAAAGAACCGATATACATCGGTTCGAAAAGCTTTCTGTGCAGTTTCTTTAGCATAACTTCTCCGATATTTTGTACATACGTAAATGTAACTCTCGGATTATTACAACAAAATTCCGACACTGATATTTAGCATTTTCAGACATCCACTTAACTGTTTTTTTTTTCTTTTCAGTCATTGATTTGGATCAACTTGACCTTCACCGCCTCTTCTTTAAACAGGAAGCACTATCTCCACTACAAGAAATCACGATTTTAGTTAACGGCATAACGTAAATTACCACCTACAGAAGTAGGTGGTTTAGGGCTGAAAATAAAAGGTCTAGCGCAATGGCTAGACCTTTATCAACATCCATTTTAGAGATGTGGGAGTTTGGTTAATCAACTCAAAACTAGTCTATTCGTTCTATTACAGTTGCAATTCCTTGCCCCATCCCAATACACATTGACGCTAAGCCATATCGCCCATTTCTCTGTTCCATGACATTTATCAAAGTACCTACAATACGGGCGCCAGAACACCCAAGAGGGTGGCCCAAAGAAATAGCGCCTCCATGCAAGTTAACTTTAGATTCACGTTCATCCCATAGCCCTAAATCTTTCATGCAGGGAATAGCTTGAGCTGCGAACGCTTCATTTAACTCTACAAAATCAATATCATTGATCTTTAAGTTAGATTTTTCTAAAACTTTTTTAGTTGCTGGTACAGGACCATAGCCCATAATTGCAGCCGGCACACCCGCTGTCGCACAAGCTATTACTCTAGCTCGGGCTTTGATACCCAATTCTAGAGCCTTTTCTTCACTCATCACAAGTAAACAAGACGCACCGTCAGACAACGCTGAAGATGTACCTGCCGTCACTGTACCACGTGGATCAAATACTGGGCGTAATTGTGCAAGAGCCTCTACTGTCGTTTCAGGACGAATAACTTCATCCTGTGCTACCAAAAATGGACTACCGTTTTCATCATGTCCCATTGTCGGTACGATTTCATTGTCGAATCTCCCTTCAAGCGTTGCTTTGTGCGCAAGGCGATGTGAACGAGCTCCTAATGAATCTTGTTCTTGTCGAGAAATATTGTGTTGTTTAGCTAGAGCTTCCGCAGTAAACCCCATCATCGCTGACGCTTGAGCCATATGACGATTATAACTATTCATGCTAATGCCCTTAGTCATTGGCACGTGCCCCATATGCTCAACTCCTCCAACCATAACAATTTCAGCATCACCTGCTCTAATGGCTCGAGTCGCGATATGTAAAGCATCCATTGAGGAACCACACAATCTGTTTACAGTTGTTGCGGGTACAGTTTCCGGGAACCCGGCTTGAAGCGCTGATGTGCGCGCTAAGTTAGCTCCTTGCTCCTCAGTTTGCTGAACACACCCCCAGATTACATCATCAATAGAATCTGGAGATAAGTTTGGTTGACGCTTTAGCATGTTACTCATTAAATGAGCAGATAAGTCGTCAGCACGTACGTGGCGGAAAACTCCGTTTTTTGAGCGTCCCATTGGAGTACGAATTGCATCAATAATTACTACATTTTTCATAGATTAATTTTCTCCAATATTAAGAATAAAACGTACGTTGTTGTCCTGCACGATCAATCAAGCTCTGAGGAATTTGGTATAACGGGCCTAAATGAACATATTTCTTCGCAATTTCAAGTAAGTTAGCTGCACCAATCGTATCCATATAGTAGAAAAGACCGCCGCGGAATGGAGGAAAACCTGTACCATATACAAAGGCAATATCAGCTTCCTGTGGTGAAGAAATAATCCCCTCATCTAAACAGATGATGGCTTCATACATCATTGGAAGCATCATTCGCCATTGAACATCTTCACTCGACATTTCTGTTGGCTGCGAACAATGCTTAGCGAATAACTTTTGAGTATCTGCACTTGCTGCAGGCTTCAAATGCCCTTTTCTATTTTTTGAATACTGGAAGAAACCATGCTGAGTTTTTTGTCCTAGTTGACCAGAAGCGTTAAGCAAACCGATAATATTTATTTCAGGTTTACTTAGGCGTTCTGGGAAAGCTTCGTCCATAACATCAATACAATGCGACGCTGTGTCTAAGCCGATAACATCAAGCAAAGTGGCTGGCCCCATTGGCCATCCGAACCCTTTACTCAAAACGTTGTCAATAGCAAATACATCTCCGCCATCAACAACTAGTTGGTTAAATGCTAAGAAATAAGGTGTTAGGCATCGGTTAATTAAGAAACCAGCACAATCATTCACTACAATCGGTGTTTTACCTAACTGAAGAACATAATTAACGGCCTTAGCGATTGTATCTTGCGATGTTTTCTCACCGCGAATAACCTCAACTAAAGGCATCTTGTGCACTGGGTTAAAGAAGTGAATACCACAGAAATTCTCTGGTTTTTTAAGAGCGTTAGCTAGACCACTGATCATTAATGTTGAAGTATTTGAGGCGATCACTGCATTCGGTGCAGCGCTTTCAACTTGAGCCAACACTTTCTCTTTTACAACTGGGTTTTCAACAACTGCTTCGATAAGTAAATCACAACTGTCAAGTACAGCATCATGCAAAGTCGGTACGATACGATTAAGAGTTTCGCCCATATTCTTAAGTGTTTTACGGCCACGTTCGACTTGCTTAGAAAGCAAACTATTCGCTTCATTTAGACCAAGAGCAAGTCCCTGCTTGTTGATGTCTTTCATCACTACATCAATGCGACTATCAGCAGTTACATAAGCAATACCCCCCCCCATTATACCTGCACCGATCACACCAACTTCTTCGGTTTTATTGCTTGTTTTCGCGGTCTGTTTTGCTAAGTTTTTGACTGCCATATCACTGATAAAAATATTGACTAAAGCATCAGCGACACCACTTTCCACACACTTAACCACACTGGATGTCTCAATTGCCAATGCTTCATTTCGCTTACAACGAGCACTTTTCTCAATCGTATCCAAAATTAAGTTAGGGGCTGGATAATGTGGCCCTGCAACTTTTGCTACCATACCACGTGCAACATTCACCGACATCGCTAGCTCATAGTCGTTAAGTAGTAGCGGCTGTCTTTTCTCGTCTTGCTTCTGACGCCAATCCAAGTTACCAGCCACGGCATCACGAACTACCTGAACAGCTTGCTTTACTGCTTCAACTGGATCTTCTGAAGCGACTCCATCTACTACATGGTCTGCTATGGCTTTATCTGTCCTAAAGTTTTTACCGCTAGTTAACCAAGTCATAGCTGTATCTACGCCAGCAATACGTGGTAAGCGAGTAGCGCCCCCCCATCCTGGTAGGATGCCTAACTTCACTTCAGGTAAACTAATTTTTGCGTTTGGTGTCGCTAGTCTATATTCACAAAGTAGAGTGAGTTCAACCCCCCCACCAGCGGCTACCCCATTGATAACCGCTACTTTAGGTAAATTTAGATCTTCTATACGATTATATATTGAATGTACCCAGCCCAGATAACCTTCTACCGCAGAAGCACCGCCTGTAAACAAATCGCGAAATGCTTTAACATCCGCGCCAGCACTAAATAGTTTCTTGGCAGAGCGGATGATTAAACCAGATGCCTCCGTTAATTCAATTTTAGTAACACATGCTTCAAGCTCTACAAGGGCTTCTTTACGTAAAGTATTTACTGAGTCGTTACGGGCATCGAATACTAATTCGATGATATCGGTTTCACCTGAAACTCGATTGAGTTGAAAAAATTGACCTTCAAACATAATTTCTCTCTCACTTAATTAAGCCAAGCTTGATTGCTTCATCCGTTAATGATTCACGGAAATCAGGATGTGCGATTCTGATTAATGCTTTCGCTCTTTCTGACGTTGATAAAGCTCTTAAATCCTCAGAACCGAATTCTGTCGCAACTACATGTGTATCGTTACGCGGCGTGGTAATAGGAGTACCCGTAGGAAGATCAACGCGAATATTTGACTCTAAACCATCATTCCCTTCTCTTGTTGATGCTAGAGCTAATATGCTGATTCCTCCTGTTGCCATATTTGCACCACGAATAAAATCGAGCTGCCCACCTGAACCAGAAATTTGCGTAAAACCAACACCTTCTGAGGCTACCTGGCCAACAAGATCGACCATAATACAGGTATTGATTGAGGCGAAGTTATCATTTTTAGCCACTTCATTAGGGTTGACAACCTTATGAATTTCCCCCATTTCTACATCAGTGTTACCATCTAAAAAGTCCATAACTTCTTGTGAGCCACCGGCAAAAGCCGTTACAATCTTATTTGGTTTATGGTTTTTCTCACTTCCAGTCACGGAACCTGATTTACATAGGGCCATCAATGATTCTGTAAACATTTCGGTATGAATACCTAAGTTTTTATGCTCTTTTAGTGCCATTCCCATTGCATTAGAAATAGTACCGATACCTATTTGTATCGTCATTCCATCTTTTATGTATGGCGTAACATGAGTAGCAATCTGATTTTCAAGCTCAGTAGGCTGACCTGCAGATGGTGAAGCAATTGGATGGTCTCCTTCGATTAAGAAGTCAACATCATCCACATGATGCATATTTTCAATATTGCCAATAAATGGCTGATACTTATTAACAACGAAAATAACCTTATCTGCGTATTTAAGAGCTTCTTTATTACCTACGCCACCACACGCGCCTAGGCTCATATAGCCTTGTTCATTTGGCGGAGTTGCTTCAATCACTACAACGTTTGGTTGTAGTCGAGTAAGAATTTGATCAATGTTTGAAAAATGGAAGTTAATTATTTCGACATTACCTCCATTTTGGCATTTACGCTCTAATGGCCCCATAAATAAGCTGAAATGACGAAGATTTTTTTTATATTGTGGTTTAAGGAATTCATACGGCGCGGTCATCAGTCCCGTGTATATTTCACCCCCTTCAAAGCGTGTAAGATGCTTATCAAGTTCACGAAGAAATAGAACTGGATTTGATAAAAAACCACCAGCCCAAATTTTATCACCAGACTCCAACTCATCAACCGCTGATGCTACAGTGATAAGCTTATCTTGGTATAGTTCTTGCCATTTTTTCATACTGCGCTCTCTTTACAAAATCAGATAATTCCTTAGTGGCAAGAATAATCTGATTTGCTCAATTGTAAGATACGAGGTATACCGTTACCTCACTTGCCATCATAATGACAAGCGGCGCTCAAACTTTGCATTTTAGGACAAGTGATTTCCATATTTAATCAAAGAACAAAATTGCGTTTTGCATCACATTTATAATATTGTTGGACTCTATGAACAAACCCAAACCGGAACTTAACAAGACAGTTACTCTACATAAAGGTTGGGCATCGTTATACTCTGCTGCTCAAAAACAACTGGGAATTCCCTCCACTCATAGGAAAGATAATTTAATCCTCAATGATAGATTGGACTTAAACGAGCTAAGAAGAGAGCTGTATTATCTGACTCAACAAAATGGGGGGGAACTTTTTCCTATCGCATGTGCACAACATGTCGGCCCACTAACGTTTGGCGCTTTCAGCACCGCATTATGGACCGCTTCAAACCTAAATACCGCACTACAAATAATCGCTGAACATTCAATCATCATAAGCTCAGCAATTAAGCTAGAGCTGCATTATGACAATTTAGGAAATGTTGAAGTTTGGATTATGGACTACGAAACTCTGGCGGAAAAGCGCGTTACATACTTAGGGAGAACATTGTATATCGCAACTCTAGTCCAAATAGTCCAATCTATTGCAATGAACAAAACATGTGAAGTCCAAATCAAACTGACCAATCAATTAGGTACTGAGTCGTCATTATCAATGCTTCAACTTATGAACAATACTTTAGTGGAGGCTAATCATCCATTGAACAAAATTTGTATCAAGAAACAAAACCTTTGGTCTAATAATATTCATTATGATACGGAGCTCCATTACGCTGCACTAAACCTTGTACGTAAACAAGCAGAAACCCTTAAAAAAAATGATCTAATACTCAAAATTTATAATATCTTAAATGAATTAGACAACTTATCACAAGTGAGTGCTAACTCCATTTCCAAGGCTCTTTATATCAACGTGAGGACACTCAACCGAAAACTCTCACAAATGAACACAAGCTATCGCGGAATTATTGAGGGGTATAGAAAAGAAAAAGCGCTACATCTCCTGCAAAGTTCCAGCAGCAATATAACCGAAGTCGCTTTTCAACTAGGTTATGCAGATCTAAGCTCCTTCTCTCGTGCATTTAAACGTTGGACAGGTACTAGCCCAATGCAAATAAAACCATCTTCACTGACTAAAAAATAACAATTCTGCAGTAATAGCCATACTTGCTACTCCCACTCTCAAAGGTTGTACTATTAGTTTGGTACAACGACGCTAGAAGGGAGGTGCATCCATCACATCAATGAACTCCAAATACTCGAGTTGGCAGGTTTCTAGGGAGTGTTGAACGCATTTGGGCCAGCAATACATCGGCAGCCACATTAACACAAATGCCAACTATATCATGCTAACATAAATTCTATCTAGCTTGTCATATCCAGTTGGAATAGCTCGATAATATTTAAGTCTTGCAAACACATTTTCAACCGACTGTCGGTATTTATATAAACACCAGTCCATACTTGCTTTGTCAATATCCTGACCATAGTTACGTTTGGCAATCACAGGCACTCCACCACGTTCGCGAACAACATCATGTCGTTGCCCCTTGGATAAGTCAAAAACAATCGGTAGTCCTCCACTATCTACAGCTAAGTGAATTTTGGTTGAGTTGCCCCTGCGACTTTTCCTATTTGCTCTGAGCTTTCAGTAGCAGCACCTGTGCTATGCTGATCCGCTCGAACTATAGAACCATCAAGAAAGACCCACTCGAACTCAGATGGTAGATCTCGCCAAGGAATACTTGTTCTCATTCGATAAAGTATTTCTTCAAATGTCATTCGATGTACAGCTTTATCGTAAATACGACCAGTACTTTTCATAATTTGAAGTAGCAGTTCCCATCGAATATAAGTAGCCTTGTTCTTGGCATGATATTGGTTATGATTTACTTTTGGCGAAGCAAATTATAACTCTTTATCATGCTGTTCAAAAACACTCATAAAAGAGCAACACGCGCTAATAGCTAATAATGGTCAGCAATAATCTACTGACCACAATTTTTGTTATTAACCTCGATTTTGGCTCAACTGGTCTTTTAGATTCGGCGGTGTGCCCTTGATTGTCAGTGTGTCTGTTTCTGGATCGTAAAAAATACGCTCACCCAGAAGCATGCTATCAAAGCTCACATTAAGACCACCACCAGCGCCAACATATTTAGTCAACTTCCGTACAGCGGTTCGGTCACCCGGAAAACTCTCTTCTAGCTCATAGCCTTGCTCTTGAGTGTAATCCAAGAAGCTGGTGCCATCTTGCGATGGAGGAAGCTCACCAGACAGTTCACGCACTTGAACTTCATCGCCTGATTTGATCTGTTCATTACAGTAATCTGCCACTTGTTTTTTGTAGCTAATTACTTCGTCTTTTTCTAGTTTGGAATCAGCACAAAAATCGTCGACTGCTTGCATCAATACTTGGTTTTGCTGCTTCGTATCTAGACCGACTTCGGCCTGTAAGAAGTCCAAGAAGAAATCGGCAACTTTACGTCCGACGCGCCCTTTGATGTAAGCAAGGTAACGATTAGACTCTTTGTCTGTTTCATAGCTTGTTAAATCAATTCGAGCAGCGATGTCCATCTTGCTTAAATCAAGATAATCAGTCGCACTAATATCGAGACCTTCAGTCACTTTCAAACTTTGGTTCGATGGAATGATTGCAACGAAAAGGTAATCTGTTGCCAGTGACTGATACTCGGCGATAACGAGTATGCCTTCATCGGCAAATGGATATTTTGCTAGCTCATCTCTCAGTCGGTTTGCACTGGACTGTGAGAAATCATAGAAATTTTTATTTCCTTGACGTAAATCTTGCAACCAGTGTTGAAATTCACTGTCAGACTTGAAAGAACCAAAGCCCTTACCCGCTTTCGAATTGAAGACACGGTGAAGCTCTGCCACAAGATTTTCAGTAGAAGCATCATTAGTTAGCGACTCGGAACGGAAATTTACAACCAGTTCTTCTGAATCGTTTTTTTGCAGTTGATGCAAGATAACATTAGAAAGGTGAAGGCTCATGATGAAATTTATCGCTGCGTAGGTTTCAGTTGCGTGGCATTGTAGGTTATCATAAGCCGCTTTACTATCATCATTAGAGTCTTTATGCCGATTACATCTAAATACAGCGACGAACAAGTAGAACTGATCCTTACTGAAGTAGCCGCAGTACTTGAAAAACATTCAGCTGGTCCTGAACTTGCATTAATGATTGCTGGCAATATCGCAACCAATGTCTTAAATCATGACGTTGCCGCTTCACAACGTAAGGCAATTGCTGAAAAATTTGCAGAAGCGCTTGTATCTTCAGTTGAAGACAAAAAACACTAAAAATAATAACGGATAATAGAACAATTACATGGTCGATAACGTAAATACATACGGCGAACGCGTATCACGCTTAGTAGGTTGGGGACATTGGTTTTCATTCTTCAACATTATAGCGGCGATGTTAATCGGAACCCGTTATATCACCCAGTCTCCGTGGCCAGAAACCCTATTGGGGCAATTCTATTTGGCGGCATCTTGGGTTGGTCATTTTGGCTTCCTTGTATTTGCACTTTATTTACTGGTTCTATTCCCGCTCACCTTTATCATACCGTCACGCAAGCTCTTTCGTTTGGTGGCGGTTTGTTTTGCTACCGTTGGGCTAACTGTACTTCTGATTGATACTCAAGCGTATCAAACCATCAACTTGCACCTAACCCCAGTAGTCTGGGAAGTGCTGTTTAGTGATGAAAGCTCAAACATTAGCGCTGACTTACAGCACCTATTCATTGTGCTTCCTCTTATCTTCCTACTTCAGCTTGCGCTGTCAGAGTGGGTATGGAGAAAGCAACGTAAACTGTCGCACAAACATGTCGGTCGCCCAATTGCTGCCTTGTTCTTTATCAGCTTTATCACCAGCCATTTAATTTATGTTTGGGCCGACGCGCACTTTTACAGCCCAATTACGGCGCAAAAAGCCAACTTCCCACTCTCTTATCCTATGACCGCTAAGTCGTTTATGGAAAGACACGGCCTATTGGATCGTGATGAGTACCTAGAGCGCTTAGAGCAAAGTAAAGGCGATGCGGAACTGGTTCAATACCCACTAGAACGTATTGAGTTTAATCGCCGTTCAAATCCATTAAACATCCTTGTTGTCAGCATCAATAACTTGCGCTCAGATGCCCTGAATGCCGAGTCAATGCCTGCAACATATCAATTCGCGCAAAATAACCTCAGCTTCAATAACCACTTTAGTTCGAGCAACGATTCCTATGGGGTGTTTGGCTTGTTCTATGGTTTACCAAGTAGCTACTCTTCTAGCATTCAAACTCAAGGCTCTCGCCCTATTCTTATCGATACCTTGAAAGAGAAAGAGTACCAATTCGGCCTATTTAGTGGTGACAATTTCGATGAGCCACTTTATGGCGAAACGGTGTTCCGCGGCATGAACTTTACGGGCATTGCCTTTAATGATCGCACGTCTGCAGACTCACAAGCGATTGACGCTTGGGCTAACTGGGCAACAGAGCAAGGCAAAAACCCTTGGTTTAGTTATCTCGAGCTCACGACGGTAGACAACTTTAGTGCTTACCCTACAACGCAAGCCCAAACAGCCGCAGAGAAGCTTAAAGAAGGCTACTTTGAATCTGTCAGTGAGGCGGATAACGAGATCGCGCAGCTACTCCAAAAAATCGCAGAGCTTGAGCTTTCCGAATCAACAGTGATTGTTATTACTTCAAACCATGCCACTGAGTTCAATGAGAGTAAGACCAACAGCTGGGGTTCAAACACCAACTACAGTCGCTACCAACTTCAAGTACCTATGATTATCCATTGGCCAGGTACAGTGGCTGGCGAATACCAGCACCGCACCAGTCACTTAGATCTATCAGTGACTCTATTACAAGATCTACTCGGTGTTTCATCAAACCCTTCAGATTTTAGCAGCGGCCGAAACCTATTTGATGAAAGCAAACGCCGTTGGATCCTAGCGGGTGATGCTCGTGAGCTTGCGCTTATTACCAATAAGAATACAACCGTGATTGATAAGTTTGGTAACTACAAGTTGTATGACCAAGACTATCATCGCTTGAAAGATCAGAACCCAACGCTTCCAGTATTGATGCAAGGGTTAACCGAACTGCAGCGATTCTACGTTAAGAGTAACTAATTCATATTGTTACGCCTGACAATCGATATATAAAAAAGAGAGCTAAGGCTCTCTTTTTTAGTATTTACCCGCCTTAAAAGCACAAGAAACAACCACCTAATTAACTTTTTTACGTTAAGTGCTCATTATTAAAGCAAACAATAAAATTAGGGGTTTACAAGCTTTCGTAAGCCTTATATTATTCGCGTCAACAACGGAGAGATGGCTGAGTGGTTGAAAGCACCGGTCTTGAAAACCGGCATACGTTAATAGCGTATCTAGGGTTCAAATCCCTATCTCTCCGCCACATTTAGAAAAAGGCCGCTAAGAAATTAGCGGCCTTTTTCGTTTTCACACCCAGTAAAAATAGTTCAAAGATGGTTAATGTGTTCAAACTGCCCTTGGACATAGCTGCCTAAATGAGTGGAAAAATGTTGTGTCTCAATCAAATCAATCAGTTTGTTTTTTAACTCGGTAGGATAGATTCTCTTGTCGGCCAACTGAGGGATCGGGACCCATTCAACTGATTGGATGTAACCTTCGTCATTCAGTCCTTTTAAGTTCTCTAGGTGAGGCGTGCCGAGAAAGCTATCAATCATATAGAAAAACTCAGCATGATAACGCTCGGTATGTGTCTCAAGAAACTCTCTCACACAAATCAGCTCTCCCGCTTGAACATCAATACCTGCCTCTTCTTTAAACTCTCGAACTACACAAGCTCTTGAGCTGTGATCGCTCGGCTCCATTCCACCTCCGGGCGGTACCCAATACTCACCACTGAAGTCCTTCACTCGGAGTAACAACATTGCGCCATCTTTTATTAAGATACCCGCTGCACGAATACGATGTTCCATGAATCTTCCTTCTAACGTCCATAGACTTTAAGCGCTGCACGAATCAGTTGCATGTGGATTGGGATCAGTTCTTCATGCTGACTGCGATAACCACCACCAACGACACATGCGATAGGCAGTTGCTTCCGCTTCGCTAACTCAAACATAAACTCATCACGTTTATAGATCGCTTCACTTGATACACTTAAATAGCCTAGCTCATCATCCTTATGAATATCGACTCCTGCGTCATAAAGAATGAGATCAGGTTGATGAAGATTGACCGCCATCTCAACAACAGAAGTAAATGTCTCTAGAAATTCATCATCACCGCTCTCTCTTGCTAAAGGCACATCGAGATCGGACTGAGGCTTTCTTGCTGGGAAATTCTTATCACAATGGAAAGATAAGGTTACGATACTCGCGTCATCGGCACATAGTGTCGCCGTGCCATCACCATGGTGAACGTCACTATCCACGATCAGGACTTTATCTATATCATCAATTGTCAGAGCTCTCTTCGCTGCCAGCACTAAATCATTGACTAAACAGAAACCGCTGCCAAAGTCATGGTGAGCATGGTGGTAACCACCGCTTAGATGAATCGCAATACCATGTTCAACTGATTGATTGACCGTTTCACACGTACCACCAGCCGATGTGAGCGTTCTGGTAATCAGTGTTTCGCTCCATGGAAAACCTATTCGTCTCATTTTAGGTGCAGGCAGCGTGCCGGAGAAAAGTAAGTCAATATATTCTTGGCAATGCACTTGGGTCACAGCTTGCCGATCCAACATAGAAGGCACAACATGCGTAAATTGCTCCTGCCAAGCAGCATTGGCATTAATTTCACTGTTTATCGCATCATGGAGTAAACGATATTTATTGATTGGGTAACGATGCCCTTCTGGAAGGGGTAACTCCGAATAGATTGAATGATAAATCAACGGGATCATAATGCACTAAAACCAAACTAAGATGGAGTTATGGTATCAGCTTGTATATTGATTTCAAAAACAGTTAAATGAAATTAATTATCACTACCATTTAACTGTTACTATGTCTAAAACTACGCTGTTGTTATTCTTTGGAGCTATCTCAGGCTCATTGGTCGCCATTAGCTTATTTTCCATCATGCTATTTTGTTCATGGTGGCTAGTTGATTTTGTCGTACTCACTTAGCAAACTAAGTTAACTATTTTATTTTTCGAAAGGAATTTACCATGAAGACCGTTCTTATCACTGGCGCAAACCGTGGTATTGGTTTGAGTTTGACGAAGCTCTATCTCGCACAAGGCTGGCACGTTCATGCGACCTATCGCAATGCTGGTGGCTCGTCTGAGTTACTACAATTAGCATCGGCAGAACAACTAGAATGCCATCAAGTTGATATCACCGATTATCCAGCTATTACGGAGCTCGCGTCTCAACTCCCGGCCATCGACCTATTGATCAATAACGCCGGTTACTATGGCCCTAAAGGATACGATTTTGGGAATACTGACGTGGAAGAGTGGCGAAAAGTCTTCGAGATTAATGCTATTGCTCCTTTAAAGCTGGTCGAAGCATTTGCACCAAACCTCCGTCAGGGCTCACTTAAGAAGGTGGCCTGCTTATCGTCAAAAGTAGGTAGCATGACTGAAAACACTTCGGGTGGCGGCTATATTTATCGCTCTTCGAAGGCCGCATTAAACTCTGTGGTGAAAAGCCTCAGTAACGATCTAACAGAACAAGGGTTTACTGTTTTAGCTCTGCATCCTGGTTGGGTCCAAACTGAAATGGGTGGACCGAATGCTTTGATTGATACCCAAACCTCTGCAAATGGTCTAAGCCAAGTCATTGAAAATGCGGAACAAGCTCAAAGTGGCAAGTTCATCAACTATGATGGTAGTGAACTCCCTTGGTGATGCTACGTAAATAGAACTATACCAGTCTAGGAACTTACTCTATTACGATGCCCATTGTACGTACAATACTTGGTTTGATATGCGTCATACAAGCCTTAACAGGTTGCAAAAGCGACTCACCTAGCCGCTTTTTTGCAACCTACTCTGATCGGGTCACTAACGTTCTCGATGCTGCTGACATCACTCAAGAGATCTCTATCTCCCAACTACCACGTAAACGGGAATTGTATCTAACGATTCCGCCTATCACACTCGGATTACTCGATAGTTATCAGCTGCGTCAGTGTGGGCTTTTTCAGCTAATTGCCGAGAAGAATTCCGTATTAGGTAAAGTGGCCGATGAATTCAGCAATTATGACTACCAATCAGCATTACTCAAAGGCCTAACGAGGTGCATAGGTGATCCGAATATCGATAGCCAGCTCAAACCTACCTTGACTGGCATTAGAAAAGAAAAGCGGGAACAGTTGGATATGCATCAATGGAACTTGCTTTATACCAGTGATGCGATGCAAGCTCAGTTGAAAGGGACTAGCCTGCTAACGGATGGAATGAGCGAGCAGGTACAGCAAGTGTCAAACGCTTTGACTCAACTGAATCAAGCGTTCCACTCTGCGTCAGAACAATCAAACGTAATAGAGACTCAAGAAACGCTCGAAAAGATCGCTGTAGTGGGTAACCTCTACTACTCTTTGGCCTATTCAGCTGCTCAGCTTTCGTTGATAACAAAACAATTGAACCATAACGATCATAAAGTTATCTGTGCCCCGCAAAGAGACACCACCCGATTTAAATATTTAAACAATGTCTTCGAGCAGCAGTACATCGGCAAAGTGCAACCCTATTTAGCAACGCTAGACAGCTACTATCAGCAGCTATCATTCAATCTTACTCTCTTCGCACCTCAGCCAAAACTGCACCCTTTTATCTACCCACTAGAGCAGAGCCATAATGCATTTCGCAAAGCCACGCTCGAACACATCCAATATTGGCAAGGATTGTTTAAGCGTTGTGGCCGTAAGGTCGGCTAAGAAGCTTTCTTTCGGCTCGAAGATGGCGTTTTCTTACGATATCCGCCTTTCTTTTTCTTGAACGCCGGTCGTTCTACTTTTGGTAAATGGCGCAAGGACTCTGGTACATCGCCGACTTTCACTTGACCCATCAAATTATCTATCCGAGTTTGCAACGCATGCATAAACGGGCCATAAGCTTGATTACGCTCTGCCATCCCTTGCAACTGATGCTCCCAGTGAGCGGTCATATCTGGGTAAGTTGAGTCAGATGGTAACGCGTGAATAAGACCTCTCCCGGCGGGTTTACTTAAGATAGATTTGCCTTGGCGCTGAAGTAATTGGCGTTTAAATAAGGTATCAAGAATGCCTGCTCTGGTTGCTTCTGTGCCGAGACCATCGGTCTCTTTTAAGATCTTTTTCAGTTCTTTATCTTCAACGAATCGTGCAATACCCGTCATGGCTTGCAAAAGTGTTGCTTCGGTGAAATGTTTCGGAGGTTCGGTTTTACGATCCTTAATTTCACCTTCACGACAGGTCAGAACGCTTCCTTCAGGCAATGGCGGTACCGAATCAACCCCTGAGTCTTCTTCATCCACTTTCCCCATCAACTCCTTCCACCCCGCAGAAACAAGTTGGCGCCCTTTAGCGATAAAAGTGCCGCCGGCGATATCAAACACCAGCTTAGCTTCTGCATAAACCGCCGCTGGGTAGAACTGCATTAGGTATTGGCGAGCAATCTGTTGATAGATTTTCATCTCATTACCCGACAACCCATTTACCGATGCTTTTTTAGGCGTTGGGATGATCGCATGGTGAGCATCGACTTTTTTGTCATTCCATGCTTTTGACTTCAAGCTTAAGTCAGCACCGTTAACCGCTTTACTTAGCTCATTGGCATTGTTCGCGATCGCGTCACAGACACTACCGGCTTGCGCAAAGTGCTCTTTCGGCAAGTAACGACTATCCGAACGTGGATAAGTGATCAGCTTATGTTTCTCATACAGAGATTGACAGGTATCTAGCACTTGTTGCGCGCTCAGACCGAAACGTTTTGCCGCATCAATCTGTAATGCCGAGAGTGAATACGGCAGCGGAGCAGATTGTTTAGTTTGCTTTTGCTCTGATTCAACCACCGTAGCTGGCTGATTGGCGATTCGATTGGCTACATTCTCTACCAGTTTACGATTGAGTACTCTGCCCTCTTCATCTTGATAAGGTTTACAAGCTTCACTCGGCTTCCAACGAGCACGAATATCAAAAGCACTGTTGCCATCTTGATAAGGGATCAACGCATGCAAGGTAAAGTAGTCTCGCGGGATAAAGTTCTCGATCTCTTCGTCACGCCTAACCACCAAGCCCAATACAGGCGTTTGCACTCGGCCAACCGACAATACCCCTTGATAGCCCGCTTTTTGCCCGAGTAAGGTATAAGCCCGCGACATGTTCATTCCATATAACCAGTCAGCACGAGAGCGAGCCAACGCCGACACAGACAAAGGGACAAAATCACGATTGCTGCGCATCTGATTAAGAGCACGTTTCACTGCTGGTAAGTTAAGGTCACTAATCAACAAACGCTGGGCGGCTTCTTTCTTGGTTTTGCTGACCTTGCAGTAATCGAGTACTTCATCCACCAACAGTTGCCCTTCTCGGTCTGGGTCTCCGGCATGGATAATTTGTTGGGATTCTTTCAGTAGTTTACGTACAACAGTTAACTGCTTACTGGCCGATTTGCGCGGTCTCAACTGCCACTGCTGAGGAACAATAGGCAGGTCGGCTAGATTCCACTTTTTATAGCGCTCGTCATATACATCGGGCTCCACTTGTTCTAACAAGTGACCAATACACCAAGTCACCACATCGCCATTACCGCAACGAATAAAACCTTGGTCGTTTTTCTTTGGTCCAGGTAACGCCGCAGCAATCGCGCGGCCTAAGCTAGGTTTCTCAGCAATAAATAGACGAGACATAAAATAGGGTCTGCTAGATACAATAAGGGCCACATTATCGAATGTGGCCCTTAGAAATCAAGAAAAACTGTAAATTTAAACAGTATCTTAAAATTTGAGGAGGATTACTCTTCGTCAGAACCTGCGCGCTCTGCAGCTTCTTTAACTAGTGGCTGTAGCTCACCCTTTTGGAACATTTCGATGATGATGTCACAACCACCGATGAGTTCACCTTCAACCCAAAGTTGAGGGAAAGTTGGCCACTGTGCATAAGCGGGTAGCTCTGCACGGATGTCAGGGTTCTGTAGGATATCTACATAAGCGAATTTCTCGCCACATGCCATAAGTGCTTGAGCAGCTTGAGAAGAGAAACCGCAGCTAGGTAGTTTTGGTGAACCTTTCATGTATAGAAGGATCGTGTTTTCCGCGATTTGCTGTTTGATTTTATCGATAGTTTCCATTGCTTCCTCTTTAATGGAGTTACTGCAAATATTCTGCATATTCTAAACCATTAGCACAGAATAAAAAGCCTATAATATGTATGGTTATAAATTGTGTGCGATCGTAGTTAAGTCGCCAACAAATTGTTGTCTTTTCAGATAGAAATTTACCGTCAATGCTTTTAATAAAGTAAAAACTTGATAAACTAGATGACAAGTCAGCAAATTGACCATGGTTGGCAACACGCGAGCCATGAATAATAAATATCACTGGAAGCAATCGAAAGGGCCTCCCCCTTTCATATAAATGGAGAATCGAGCAATGGCATTTGAACTACCAGCTCTTCCTTACGCGAAAGACGCACTAGAACCACACATCTCGGCAGAAACTCTAGATTTCCACCACGGTAAGCACCACAACACTTACGTTGTTAAGCTAAACGGTCTTATCCCAGGTACTGAGTTTGAAGGTAAGACTCTAGAAGAGATCGTTAAGACTTCTACTGGCGGCGTATTCAACAACGCAGCTCAAATCTGGAACCACACTTTCTACTGGCACTGTCTAGCGCCAAAAGCTGGCGGTGAGCCAACAGGTGCAGTTGCAGACGCAATCAACGCTGCTTTCGGTTCTTTCGAAGAGTTCAAAGCGAAGTTCACTGATTCTGCAATCAACAACTTCGGTTCTTCTTGGACTTGGCTAGTTAAGAAAGCTGACGGCTCTCTAGAGATCGTTAACACTTCTAACGCAGCAACTCCTCTAACTGAAGAAGGTACAACTCCACTTCTAACAGTTGACCTGTGGGAACACGCTTACTACATCGATTACCGTAACGTTCGTCCAGACTACATGAATGGTTTCTGGGCTCTAGTTAACTGGGACTTCGTTGCAGAGAACCTAGCTAAATAATCCTTCCCTATAGGATTTAAAATTTAGTCGCATAAAAAGCCAGCACTTAGCTGGCTTTTTTCATTTCTCATGCTGATTTTTCTAAAGTTTTCTACCCGTATGTCGCTATAAAAGCATCATACGAGGGGCACTATGCAAATCCATACTTTAGACAAAGCAGCCATTATTAACGAGCTTGGGTTCGGCACGGGGATCAACCACGCCGTTCACGAAGGTCGTCGCGCTGATTTTGCGCTAATTTTATCGATGTTCTCAAACGATGTTCGCGACAACACCCCTGTCGAGAAAGTCGATGAGATTGACACAACAGAACAAGCCCTCCGTAAACGATTCGAACTCCAGCCCCCTCAGGCACTACGCTCAGATCAAAGTTCGTATGAGATATCGGCGCTACAAGCATCATTATTTCATAGCTCAGGCATGCCAAGTGCGAAGCTTAGCCATTATCTAACTCCTGACGCGCTTACCTACTTGCCTGAAGAGACTCATGGCCTTCCTGAAGAGGTTTATCACAACCTATCAGGCCACCAGCGCCGTACGATGGGAGAAAAAGAACCGAAAGAGCTAATGCCGATAGACCTATATAATCAGCTGATCAAAGCTCAACGCACCTTCCAGATCCAAACCCAAGCCTAACGATCGTTTAAGATCACACTTTGACTGTCTCATTTATCGGACTTTGTCAGCAACACAGCTCGATAATGTGAATAAGGCCAAAGATTCATAAGTTGCCATACAATCCGGCCAGTTATTTGACCTTATTCACAACTCAATAACAGTTAATCTACCATGCTATGTGGACAAGTTTTCACGCAAACATAGCTTATGGGGGTAAGCCAATGGATATAAAAAGTGCTGTAATATTAGTGACATCCGCCGGTTCACAGGTAGGAAGCACGCTTGCTTACCACTTCGCTTCACTTGGAGCGACCGTTGTGTTGTGTGATAAAAGTAGTCCACAGTTGCAGCACACCTATCAACTATGTCGCGAGATCTCTGAGCAAGTCTATCAATTCAAAGTTTCGGATCATTCACTGCAATCGATTCAAGATTTGTTTGAGTTTATGGATCAACAATTAAAACGTTCCCCCGACGTGTTGATCAACACCCTTACCGCGCAAGCGATGCCGAATATTTTTGATCAACAAGCGAGTGATGTTTTCACCCAGAGGCTGTCATTAATGGCTGCAACCATGTTTAGCTTTGGTCAAGCAACCGCAGAGAGAATGCGTAAAGAGAAAAAGAATGGCGTTATCGTTAATGTCATTTCTCACCCTGAATATCAGGATTTATCTGGATTTGATAACGCGACGTCTATGGTGGCAGGGTTTACTCAAAGCTGGGCAAAAGAACTTACGCCATTTAACATCCGAGTTGGCGGAGTGGTGCCAACGTTAGAGCACAACAATAGCCATTGGGCAGAAATTCAGGATGAGCTGATTCGTAACACCGAATATATTGTCTCCAATGACTATTTCAGCGGCCGAGTGATGGCAGCCTAAAGAGCTTTTGCATCAGAGGGAGTACAACACTCGCTCTGATGCCTCTTCAATCAGATCCAACACTAACTCAAAGCCTTTATCGCCGCCGTAGTACGGATCGGGAATTTCGTCGTAGCCTGAATCACCAAACTCTAAAAATAGTTTTAGCTTGTGCTTGAGGTGTTGCGGACACTGAGCGTCTAAGTCAGACAAGTTGTCTCTGTCTGCCGCTAAAATTAGATCAAACTCTTCAAAGTCGCTGGCGACTACCTTTCTCGAACGAATCCCTTTAAACGAATAACCACGCTTCTCACCTGCAGCCTTTGAGCGCGCATCCGGTGGATTACCTTGGTGATAGCCAATTGTCCCTGCTGAGTCTACAACCACTGGAATATGCAGTTGCTCCGACTTGGCACGTAAAATCGCTTCGCCTGTTGGCGAACGGCAAATGTTGCCCATACAAACGACCAGTATCTTGTTCATTTTCATCCCTAAATAATGCTAACCACTGACCCCATCATAACGAAAAACTTTACAACTAGAAGCGAGAAGATTACCTCTTTTGAAAGACAAGTGAGATTATTAGACACAAATAAAAATCAGGGAGCATGATAGCTATGTTCCCTGACGACCCCAATCAATGACGATTTAAACGGCCAACCAATTCAACCGCTCGTAATTGAGCCAGTGCTTTATTGAGTTCAAGTTGAGCTTGCTCGAAGCTAAGCCCTCCCTCTTGATGCCTGCTGATATTTTCAAGCGCCATTTGTCGGGCTGATTCTGCCCGCGCTTGATCGATATCTTCGCCATGTAATACCGTATCAGCTAACACAGTGACCACATCAGGCTGTACTTCGAGCATCCCACCCGAGATATATAAAATGCTCGGTTCTTTTTTAATGTCAGAGACAAAGCTCGCAATACCGGGTTTAATTTTGCTAATAAGAGGCGAATGTTGCGGTCGAATGCCCAGCTCCCCACTAGCCCCAGATATCGCTAAAGCATGGGCAGGACCAGAGAACAAGGTTCCCTCAGCGCTCACGATTTGCAGTTCAAAGGTATTCTCATTTACGGCGATAGCCATATGACCTCCTAAAGCCTTAGAGCGACTTCGCTTTTTCTAGCACTTCATCAATTGAACCACAGTACAAGAACGCTTGTTCTGGGATGTCATCATATTGACCCGCGAGTAATCCTTTAAAGCCCTTAATCGTCTCTTTTAATGGCACAAACACACCTTTTTGCCCAGTAAACACTTCCGCTACGTGATAAGGCTGAGTAAGGAAACGTTCCACTTTACGTGCGCGAGAAACTAACTGCTTATCTTCTTCAGACAGCTCATCCATCCCAAGAATAGCAATGATATCTTTCAGTTCCTTGTAACGCTGCAGTGTCATTTGAACATTCTGCGCCACATCGTAGTGCTCTTGACCCACAATCATTGGATCAAGTTGACGCGAAGTTGAATCCAAAGGATCAATTGCAGGGTAAAGACCGAGTGCTGCGATGTTACGTGACAACACAACTGTCGCATCCAAGTGAGCAAACGTGGTTGCCGGTGATGGGTCGGTCAAGTCATCGGCTGGTACGTATACCGCTTGGATGGAGGTAATCGAGCCTGTCTTGGTTGAGGTAATACGCTCTTGAAGCACCCCCATTTCTTCGGCAAGTGTTGGCTGATAACCAACTGCAGAAGGCATGCGGCCAAGCAGTGCCGACACTTCTGTCCCCGCTAAGGTGTAGCGGTAGATATTATCGATGAATAACAATACGTCGCGACCTTCATCACGGAAACGCTCGGCCATGGTAAGCCCAGTCAACGCAACACGTAGGCGGTTGCCCGGAGGCTCGTTCATTTGACCATAAACCATCGCAACCTTATCGAGAACGCCCGCTTCTTTCATCTCGTAGTAGAAGTCGTTACCTTCACGAGTACGCTCACCAACACCAGTGAAAACCGACAAACCTGAGTGAGCTTTTGCAATGTTATTAATTAGCTCCATCATGTTTACCGTCTTACCCACACCGGCACCACCGAACAGGCCAATTTTGCCGCCTTTTGCAAAAGGACATACCAAATCAATCACTTTTACGCCGGTTTCGAGCAATTCAGACGAGTTCGATTGTTCTTCATAGCTTGGCGCTGAACGGTGAATACCATAATTCATTTTCTCGCCAATGGGACCACATTCATCAATAGGTTCACCTAACACGTTCATGATACGACCTAAGGTTTCTTCACCGACAGGCACCGTAATTGGTTCGCCTGTTGACTGCACACTTAAGCCACGGCGAAGACCGTCAGAGGAGCCCATTACGATACAACGAACAATGCCGCCACCCAGTTGCTGTTGCACTTCAAGAACTAATGCCGAGAACTCTTGATCAACGACACGTAACGCATCATAGACGCGTGGGCCCGTATTATGTTCGAATTCAACGTCAACGACAGCGCCGATGATTTTTACAATTTTACCAATACTCATTCTATACCTCAGAATTCTTACTATACCGCTTGCGCGCCCGACACAATTTCACTCAACTCTTGAGTGATGGCTGCTTGTCGTGCTTTGTTGTAAACCAACTGCAGATCATCAATAAGCTGCCAAGCATTGTCTGTCGCCGCTTTCATCGCCACCATCCGCGACGCCTGTTCACAAGCAATGTTTTCAACCGTGCCTTGATAAACTTGAGACTCGATGTAACGTTGAATCAGCTCATCTAAAATGACTCGCGGTTCTTGTTCGTATATGTAATCCCAACGAGACTTTCTCTTCGCCTCTTTCGCACTCTCATCGATAGGAAAAGGCAATAGCTGCTTAATCGATGGTGACTGTACAATGGTGTTCTCAAACTCATTAAACGCGATGTACAAACGGTCAATTTGGCCTTGGTTATAATGCTCAAGCATTGCTTGCACGGTGCCGAGTAAATCTTCCACTTTAGGTTGATCGCCCAACCCTGATGCCTGAGCAACTACATTGGTCACTCGATGGAAGAAGTTAATCGCCTTTAAGCCAACCAATGTCGCATCAACCTCCACACCTTTATCACGCCAATCTGTCATCTCAGAAAGAACACGCTTAAATAGGTTATTGTTCAAACCACCGCATAGACCCCGATCTGACGAGATAATGATGTAAGCGACTCGCTTAACCTCGCGCTCTTCTAAATACGGGTGACTGTATTCAAGCGTACCCGACGAAATATGGCCGATTACGCGCCGCATACTTTCTGCATAAGGGCGGTTCTTCTGCATGTGTTCCTGAACCTTACGCATCTTACTGGCGGCTACCATTTGCATCGCACTAGTAATCTTCTGAGTACTGTTGATACTGGCAATCTTAGTGCGAATTTCTTTTGTACTGGCCATGGTAAGCTCCGTTTTTAACTATTAGAGAATGACGCCACTACCAAGATTTGAGAGCAATGAACTCGTCAAGAAGCTTGGTAAGCTGAGCTTCAATCTGGTCGTTAAAATCACCGCTTGCGTTGATCTCATCTAACAAGTCAGAAAAGTTCATTTTCGCATAAGCGATTAGGCCTTCTTCAAATGCGCCAACCTTCGCCAGTTCAACGGCATCTAAATAACCTCGCTCTGCTGCAAAAATCACGGCAGATTGCTCGGCAACAGACATTGGTGCGTACTGTTTTTGCTTCATTAATTCAGTCACACGCTCACCGTGATCAATTTGGCGACGAGTCGCATCATCCAAATCCGATGAAAACTGAGCAAAAGCCGCCAACTCGCGGTATTGAGCGAGAGCAGTTCGAATACCACCGGAGAGTTTTTTAATGATCTTGGTTTGCGCCGCGCCACCAACACGAGACACAGAAATACCCGGGTCAACCGCAGGACGTAAGCCTGAGTTGAATAGCTGAGTCTGGAGGAAGATCTGACCATCGGTAATTGAAATAACGTTGGTCGGCACAAATGCTGATACATCACCGGCTTGAGTTTCGATGATAGGTAACGCAGTCAGTGACCCCGTTTTTCCTTTCACTTCACCATTAGTCAAGCGCTCCACATACGCTTCGTTTACACGTGCAGCACGCTCTAGGAGACGTGAGTGGAGGTAAAATACATCACCAGGAAAAGCTTCGCGGCCCGGTGGGCGTTTGAGCAGCAATGAGATTTGACGGTAAGCGACGGCTTGTTTGGAGAGATCATCATAAACAATCAGTGCGTCTTCACCGCGGTCACGAAAGTATTCGCCCATAGTGCAACCCGCATACGGCGCAAGGTATTGCAGTGCCGCAGACTCTGATGCCGATGCCACAACCACGATGGTGTTTTTCAATGCGTCATGTTCGGCAAGTTTACGAACAACGTTAGCAATGGTTGAAGCTTTTTGGCCTATCGCGACGTAAATCGATTTTACGCCTGAGTCTTTTTGATTAATGATCGCATCAATCGCTAGCGCAGTTTTACCCGTTTGGCGGTCACCAATCACCAGTTCACGTTGACCGCGACCAATTGGCACCATTGAATCGACAGCTTTGTAGCCCGTTTGGATTGGCGTATCCACGGATTTACGGTCGATGACCCCCGGGGCAATGATTTCAACGGCGTTATATTGTTTTGCATCGATTTGCCCCAAACCATCAATGGGTTGGCCTAGGGTATTCACCACGCGGCCAAGTAATTCAGGACCAACCGGCACTTCCAGAATACGGCCAGTGCCCATGACGGTCATGCCTTCACTTAGGTCAGCATATGGGCCCATGACTACCGCCCCGACGGAATGACGCTCAAGGTTGAGCGCTAGAGCATAACGATTATCAGGCAGCTCTATCATCTCGCCTTGCATGACGTCGACTAAACCGTTGATGGTGATAATGCCATCACAGATAGACACTATGGTGCCTTCATTACGCGCTTGCGTACTTACATTGAATGTTTCAATGCGTTGTTTTATTAGGTCGCTAATTTCTGTTGAATTTAGTTGCATCTTAAATTCCTACTACACGTTCAAGCTGGTCGCGAGGCGTTGGATTGAGCTCTGGAGCGAGCCATCAATAACCAACTCACCAGCTTTTACTACAATGCCACCGATAAGATCGGGGTCGATCTCGTTCGATAATGTGATACGTCGTGCCAGCTTCTTCTCAAGGTACTTGGTCAGAGCTTCAAGTTGGTCTGACTCTAATGGCTCAGACGAATACACAGTTGCATCGAGTCTCAAATCACTTTCATCTTTGAGCTCAGAAAAGGCCTCGGCAACGCTGCGCATTACAATAAGACGTTGGTTTTCAGCCATCACCTTGATCAAGTTCTGCATATGCTCATCGATAAACCCCTCACAAACAGAGAACAATAAGTGAATAAAGTTATCCGCTTCGGCTTTACCGCCTTGGTCGAGCGCTTTTGCTTGGTTGATTAAGGCTGGTTGCTCAATAACACCAGCAACCAATACCAACGCAGTTTTCCATTCTTCAAGCGACCCATTCTCTTTTGCAAAATCAAAGGCCGCTTTGGCATATGGGTAAGCAATGGTTTGAATATCCGACATTTTGCTCCCCTAAGGCGTTAGATATCTTTGATCATCTGATCAATAAGTTGACGGTTGGTATCCGTATCCAAATTCTTATTAATCAGCTTTTGAGCACTTTGAATTACCAGATCCGACATTTCCGCTTTAAGCTCTTGTCGCACACGATTACGCTCACTTTCGATCTCAAGTTCACCTTGAGCAATCACACGAGCTTTTTCGATTTCAGCTTCTTTAACAGACTCTTCAATTAACTGTGCTCGACGTTTTTGGCCCTGTTCGATCATCTTATTGACGTCTTTTTTTGCTTGTTCAATAAGTTGATCACAGTTAGCGCGAGCCAAGGCAAGTTCCTTAGCCGCATCTTCTGTATGGCGTAGACCTTGCGCGATTTCTTTTTGACGCTCATCGAGCAAAACGACAAGTGGCGGCCAAACATACTTCATACAAAGCCAGACAAAAATCGCAAAGGATATTGCTTGGCCTAGCATCGTCGCATTTAAGTTCATCTCGTCCTCACTTAATTAACGGATAGTACTTAGTTGTTAAATATCGTAAGAATTAATTACGCAACAGCGAAGATGATATATAAGCCAATACCAACACCGATCATCGGCACCGCATCAACAAGGCCCATCATAATAAAGAATTGAGTACGCAGCATTGGAGTCATATCCGGTTGACGCGCTACGCCTTCCAAATATTTACCCGCTAGATTACCGATACCGGAAGCTGCACCAGCGGCACCTAAACCAATTAATAGTGCACCAGCAACATAAAGAACTGCACTTACCATATCCATAAATAACTCCGATATTTTTAATAACTTAAAATTTAACTTTAAATATAATTCTAGTGATTTTCTTCTACTGCCATTGCTAAATAAACAACAGTGAGAACCATAAATATAAATGCTTGCAAACAAACAATAAGTATGTGGAACAATGCCCATGGAACACTTAACGCCCATTGCATCCACCATGGCATTAATGCGATCAGGATAAATATCATTTCTCCTGCATACATATTGCCGAATAATCGCAAACCTAAAGAAATAGGTTTAGATATTAACGTTACTAATTCCAGTACAAAATTAACTGGGTAAAGTAACGGATGTTGGAACGGTTGAGTGGTTAACTCTTTAATAAACCCAATTAGTCCTTTTGCTTTTAGTGTATAAATAATCACTAAGAAAAAGACACCGAGTGCCATCGACATCGCCACATTGACATCTGCAGAAGGTAAATCTCGGAAGTGCTCAAAACCAAGCATACGAGCAAAAGCAGGAATAAAATCAACCGGTATCAAATCTATCGCATTCATTAACAGAACCCAGACAAAAATAGTCAGAGCCATTGGACCAATGAGCCTATCTTTAGATTGGAAGATCTCACTTACTAGGTTGTTTACAAACTCAAACACCACTTCAACAAAGCACTGTAAACGACCTGGTACACCGCTGGTTCCTTTAGATACTGCAAATCTAAACAAACCAATAAAGAGCAGTCCAAGAATCCAAACCATGAACATTGAGTCCATGTTAATCGCCCAGAAGCCCGTCCCTTTCGTCAGGAATGTTAGGTGGTGCTCGATATACTCATGAGCGGACTGTACGCTTTCCACTTACCCCTCCTTACTATCTGAATTGGGAAGGTATTTATAGAGCAGTGGTGCCACAAAATATCCTAAAAACGTAATCGAATAACTTGTAATCATCACCACATTTCTCATTTTGAAAAAGTGGAAAACCAGCGCAAATGAAATAACCGTATAGACTAGCTTCATACTTCCACTTAATTGCATTAAATCTTTGATATCAACGTCAGGTCTAAACTTAGCTTTTCTGCTAGCTAAAAACATTCCAAACATTCCTGGTAAAATAGCCAAGATGACACCAATTAATGCGGACTCAATATTTACCCCCCTGTTATATGAAGAGAAAATTTCAAAAATAATTGCGAATAGTCCAAATAGTAACTGACACCACATTATTTTCTTCATCGCCAGTAGTATATCGTCACTAGCAGTACTTTCTTTCATGACTACACCTTTTAGTAGAGTCCTATTTTTGCAACATTAAAGAATCAAATTTAAATAACTCATTTGCTATTTGTTCGTGTCACTAAAAATTCTTCAAAAACAAATTACTCCTACATTCGATTCATGGGAATTGCAAAAATCGAACACTTTCATTCCATTAATGATGAGTAAATATTTTCATCAATTACCGAATGGTGTTAATTTAAAATCAGACATAGGTAGTAACTTAATGCAGGTTTTCAATAGGTTAGAAAGATATAGCCCATATACCTATAGAAGAGAAACATTCGATAAGATTATATCCAGAGATATTTCCTATATTGTTTCGGTTATTTTTCCATCGTCACTTTATTCATTCCATTATTTAAATTATTAATTCCATTTATTCAAAAGTTGTATTTGCCGTGTGAAATCTATATGCAACCAACAACCGGATGATTAGAAATCCACAAACAGTGTGATGAGAAAAAGTGAATTTGATAGCTCGAGTCCATCGATTCATATTGAGCTAAGCTATAAGCACAGTGTCATATTGGTAACTAGTGTGATTGTATTTAACTTCTGCTAAACGCGAGGCAGTGGTTTGAACCCTTGAAGTATCAATGGTTTTTCTTAACTGACCATTGCTCTATCATAAAGAGATTCTAATGCGTAAGAAGGAATTCCCATGTCTGAAGAAGACAACAAACAAGCGCGTCACAAAGCTAGACAGCAAAAAGTGAAAGAGCAAGTCGATGCTAGAGTGGCAGCTGCTCAAGAAGAGAAAGGGTTACTGCTGATCATAACAGGTAACGGTAAAGGTAAGTCAACATCAGGATTTGGCACGGTGGCTCGCGCTGTCGGTCACGATAAAAAAGCCGCGGTTGCGCAGTTTATTAAAGGGACATGGGCTAACGGTGAACGAAACCTACTCGAAAAACTTGGGGTCGAGTTTCACGTTATGGCAACGGGATTTACCTGGGAAACACAAAATAAAACATCCGATACTGAAGCCGCACAGCAAGTTTGGCAAGAATGTAAGCGCCTACTTACTGATGATTCCATTGACGTTATCTTATTTGATGAACTGACCTACATGGTGAGCTATGGCTATATCGACCTAGATGAGGTCGTAGAAGCGTTAAACAACCGCCCTAAGATGCAATCTGTGATTATTACTGGTCGCGGCGCTCATCGCACATTAATCGAAATGGCCGACACTGTCTCTGAAGTGAAGAACGTAAAGCACGCTTTTGAATCGGGAGTGAAAGCACTGCAAGGTGTGGATTGGTAGCAATAACATCGCACAAAAATTGAGTAGCTGGCAGCAAAGGTCACAATGCGGCCAGCTTTCTTAAATCATGAGATATAACGACTCAAAAGCTCTTTTTGCCTTTCAGACATGACGGCAAGCTCATCTGAAGCCTCAAAGCAGTGACCAATACTCTCCGTGTTGTCTGTAACAATTTCCGACACTTGAACAATGCTTCTAGAAACAGAATCGGTTACATCCGCCTGCTCTGAAGAAGCAGCAAAAACTAAGGAATTTTGCTCCGAGATCTTTTGCACCGCCAAAGTAATCTCATTAAATGCACCTAGAACGTGCTGTGATGATTCCTGACTGCCCTTAATCAAGTTAACATTATGAAGCGTCAAATCACTCACAATGGAAGCTTGTTCTTGTAGAGCCTCAATAACATTCTGTATTTCAGCGGTCGAATTTTGAGTTTGAACAGCAAGCCCCCTAACTTCGTCGGCGACAACGGCAAAGCCTCTACCTTGCTCCCCTGCTCTTGCCGCTTCTATAGCCGCATTTAGAGCAAGCAAATTAGTTTGATCGGAAATGTTATTAATCACCTCAATGACACGTCCAATATCTGAAGAGTGACCTTTTAACTCTCCAATCATTTCAGCTGAACGATTAATTGATTTTGCGACTTCTTCACTACTTCTTTGTGCATCATCAATATGCTTCTGACCAATTGAAACGAATTCAAGTGCTGAATCGGAGGCTTCTTCTGCCGCAGCAGCATTGGCGTTTACCTCCTTTGCTGTACTCGAGAGCTCAGTCACAGCCACACTTATTTGAGCAAACTGCTCCTTTTCCAAATGTGAACTTTCCCTTGATTGATGCATGATAGAATTTAGCTCTGTTGCCGCTGCTGCAACTCCATCACTGTTGACGTTAACTTGCTCAATAATGTGTCCGATAGACTCCCCTAGGCCATTAATCGAGCTCGATAAACTGCCTAGTTCATTTTTCCCGATATATTGATACCTTACGCTAAAGTCACCGTTAGCCATCTCATTCAGCTTCATAGCTACGTCATTGATTGGTCTAGCAATAGTGCTTGCTACATAAGTAATGAACAACAGTGATACCAATGAAATAATGGCTAATTCGATGAGGCTGTGAATGGCAACTTGATCAGCATGAGCTTGGGTTTGGCGGAAGTCCTCACGAATACTTGAATTGATTTCATCAGAAAACTCAGCCAAAGATTGGATTAGCTTTGACGCCAGTTCGTCAGATTCCTTTAAAAAACCAGCATACTCTCCACTGTATGCAGAATATTTGTTTTTGACCTCAGCAAGATTTCGAACATGATAATAATAATTTTTATAATTCTCTAGTCGCAACTGGGTAGCACTTTTACCATCATCGATAAAGTTTCTCTCAATGCTTTCATACCAAGAGTCTAAAGCACTGATAAACGTCCCATCTAAGCCTTCTCGACCAGCCGCTTTCAAGAACAATAATCTTATTTCATACGTCGACTGTATTTCATTGTCATAAACTGAATTAATCTTGCTAAGGGATGAATTACTGTAGCTATTCAGGTTTGTAATATCGCCATTCAGGACGTTCAAGTTATAGATATTAACAATGGTAAATAGCACAACCATTGACAAAAAAGAGAGCAGTAGTTTTGTTTTAATTCGAAGCCTAGATAAGAATTGAACCATACGCTTTTTGTCTCAATATACGTTAATGAATTTAAGACAAAATTACACAAACTTAACAACAGTGTATGTAGGTTTATTCCTTCCAACGTAAGAAGAAGAAGTAAGAGCAGAGGCAATATAGCGGCTTGGGGTTATGCGAGAAAATCATTTAGAATCAAAGCACTAAGTTAATAGTTTTATCCAATTAGGAAATCCGAGCAAACATTGCGTTCGCTCGGGTTTTGTACAGATTTTAGTTAAAAAGTCCTTTCAGCAGTCCATCAACAGCTTTCTTAGTCTCTTCATCTTTAATCTTGTCGGTTAGTTTCTCTACGCCGCGGTCGATTTCTTTCTGCGCTTTTTGCTTAAGCACATCATCAAACACTAGCTTGAACTTAGGCTCTGCCCATTTACCCGACACATTGATTGGGATTGTGACATCTTTCAGCTCATCGATGTCTTTACCACCTTGGCCTTCTAGCGTACCAACAATAGAAGTACTGACCGTGAAGTCGACGGTTTGATTAATGTAGTTAGCTTTGCCGTTACCACGAATTCTAAGTAATGGAGACTGCATAGTCAGGTCGTTAGTCGATACATTACCTTTGTTCAGCTTCAGAGTTGCTTTCATCGCGCTGAAGTCAGTTTTCTGCACTTCATCTTTCGACTCGACTTTTTGGCCTTTAATTTTGGCGTAATTTTCACGAATCAATTGTGCTACGTTGATACCATGAACCGCACCATCTTCGAAATTAATAGCAATCGTACCGACCAAGTTCTTCTGAATACCTGTTGGCGTTAGGCTGCTGCCTTTGACATCAACATTAATATTACCGGTACCTTCAAGCATATCGTTATTCGCCACATCTTTAAGCAGCGGCAATACCTTAACGCCCTTAATGCGTTTTTTCGCCGTGTAAGAAGCAGGAGACTTACGTGCATCAAGACGTGCAGTGACACTGATTGAACCTTGGTATAGGTTAGAGGTGAATGATTTCAGCTCTGCAATACCACGATTCACCGAGAAACTTGCCTTAACATTTTGCATCTTAGCGTTATTCGCTTTGAACTTGTCAATCGTGATATCGCCCATCACATCTAGCGCTTTCAGTGCGGATAGGTCTGGTTCAACTTCTTGAGCTGGCTTTTTCGGTGACGTTTTGGCTGTTTTAGACTCGCTATTAGCAGGCGCTGTTTCCGAGTTTGTTTCACTGGCCTTGCTTTCCTGAGTTTGACCTAAGCCAAGGAACTCATCCAAATCAATGTTTGGGCTGTGCAGTGAGAAACGAACTTTCGGGATGTCAGCTAAAGTAATGTCGGCTTTACCATCAAACGCAAGTGCATTTGCCGTCAGTTTTTCTAGCACAAAACTTAGGTGGTTCTTAGTCAAGTCAAACGACAGGTCAGATGCCATATCCACTTTCATTGGAGATTGAGGAAGTGAATCGCCTTCAAATGTTGCATCAAGTGTAAGTTGGTTCATCATCACTTTTGTGATCGCTTTATCGACATTCAGTGATGCTGCACCTTTCATATCGATGTCTAAGCCAGCTGCTTTACCCACAACAGCGTAAGTCAGTGCATTGGCTTTATCAAACTCAAACGTTTCTAGACCAATCTTAGCGCTTTCAATTTGAGTCGCTGCATCACTAAAGCTCGCATCTAGGTTGATGTTACGCAATGCGTACTCTTTAAAACCTTTCGCTAGCTTAAATTCAGCGTCGCCTTGTGCCGAAAATTTCTGCTGATTCGCTTCACCTTTTGCGGCGAAATCGACCTTAGTCCACGTGTCGACTGCAAACTCTGAAAGGTTTAATGACACATCGTATAGCTTAGTGAAAGAGCCCGCTTGCTTATCTTGGATTTCAACCGATGCATTAGATACTGTCACACCCGCTAGGTTGATTGTCCATGCCGGTGCAGCACTTTGCTGTGTAGACTCTGTTTGAGTTTGAGCTGCAGATGTTGATTCAGCATCCACCGGCGCTGATTCAGCTGCCGCTGTCTGTGCTTGAGTCAGTGCATCAATGTTCTTTGAACCATCTTTTAGTGTTTCTAACGAGAATGCCGCACCATCTAACGTGATATTGCCAATTTCTAGCTGCTGACTAAATAGCGGCATCACCGATACATCAATGCCAACCGTGTCCACTTTGAACATATTGAGTTGCTCAAAGCCTTGCGGGTTACGCAGCTCTGTTTGGCCTAATTCAAAACCAATTGATGGAAAAAATTGCCAGCTAATATCGCCTTCAATCACAAGATCTAACCCTGTATGGGTTTTCGCTTGCTCGACAATAAGCGGCTTGAACTGATTAGGGTTCACCAGTACAACGAGCGCAATTACGGCGCCAAGAATCGCAACGATAGGGATTGCGATAAACAGGAACAGTTTCTTCATTAGCATTATCCTTGCTTTGCGAATCGGTAAGTCGTTCTTACTTGACCAATCCCAAGTATAAATGGTCGTTTTTGACTTTTCAGACCATAAAAAGAAAGTGGCACTAAAAGTGCCACTTATCTCATAAAAAATAAAGTCTTATACGTGCAATTAGCGCTAAGCTTTCAGAAGTTTTGCAATGTGAGCTTTTAGTACATCGATAGCGATACGGTTTTTGCCGCCGCGAGGTACGATGATGTCTGCATATTGCTTGGATGGTTCGATGAACTGCATAAACATCGGACGAACCGTCTCTTGGTACTGCTTAAGAACTGAGTCCATAGTACGACCACGCTCTTCTACATCACGCTTAACGCGGCGTAGTAGACAGATATCAAGTGGTGTATCCATAAATACCGTCGCATGCATTAGGTCACGCAGACGTGGGTCAGTCAGAAGGAGGATACCTTCTAGGATGATCACCTTCTTCGGCGTCATCGGCGTAGTATTGTCTGTACGAGTATGCTCTGTATAGCTGTACTCCGGAACTTCTACTGCTTCACCTTTCACTAGTTTTTCTAGATGCTCACACAGTAAGTCGTGATCAAGCGCGCTCGGGTGGTCATAGTTGGTTTTAACACGCTCTTCCATGCTTAGATGGCTTTGATCGTTGTAGTAGCAATCTTCCGTAATCACACCAATTTGATGATCGCCCACTTTCTCACGTAATTCGTTATAGATAGTGCTCGCGATTAAACTTTTTCCAGAAGCAGACGCGCCAGCAATACCGACGATGACGCATTGATTATTATCAGACATTATTCTTGCACCCGATGATTTAGATTGGTGTCTTATGCTAATACTAGCAGTGCCAGTATGGACAAGCCCTATGTATGAGCATAATTTTGGATAAACCGCCTGATTATAGGGAGTTAACCCCTTTGTTGCCAGCAAGGATTGAGAAGAAATAAACAAATAGAATAAAAGCGCCAGACGCAATCGATTACACGGAATAAGAATAAAAAGAGCGCTTAAATTGTGCGCTCTTTTTCTCGATTTTCGACCTACTCAACCATAGTAAACATAATCGATTCTGGTTTTGTCTTACCTCGCCAATACAAACGAGAGCTTACCGCTTCAGCCAATGCCATATATTGCTGAGCATGTTCAGATTCAGGACGAGCCGCCACTGTCGGTTTGCCGTTGTCGATATCTTCACGCATTTGAATGTGCAGTGGAATTTGCGCCAACAAGTCTAGTCCATACTCGCTAGCCATTTGCTCTGCACCACCAGCGCCAAAGATGTGCTCTTTCTCGCCGCAATGACTACAAATGTGGTAGCTCATATTTTCAACCACACCGACAACCGGCACATCAACTTTGCCAAACATCGCAGCACCTTTACGCGCATCAGCCAACGCTAAGTCTTGAGGCGTTGTCACAATCACTGCGCCTGTCACTGGCACTTGCTGAGAGAGAGTAAGCTGAATATCACCGGTACCTGGCGGCATATCGATTACCAAATAATCTAGCTCTGGCCACTCAGTTTCATTCAATAGCTGAGATAACGCTTTTGCGGCCATCGGCCCACGCCAAATCGCTGCTTCATCTTTAGAGACTAAGTAACCCATCGAATGAGTGTAAATGCCATGAGCCTTAATAGGCTGCATCCACTTATTATCACGCACTTCTGGTCTAGCTTCTGTCTGACCAATCATCAAAGGTACTGAAGGTCCATAGATGTCGGCATCCAGTAGACCCACCTTAGCGCCAGACTGAGCAAGTGCGAGAGCTAAGTTCACCGATGTTGTCGATTTGCCAACCCCGCCTTTCGCTGACGTCACCGCAATAACGTTTTTAACCCCCTTGATCTCATGGGCAAGATGAGTTTCTAAGGGCTTAGGCGCAACATTGATTGAATAGTTAAACTGAGCCACTTCTCCTGAAGCTTGTCGACTCGATATCCACTCTCTAAGTTGAACGACTAAATCATTAGCGGCAAAAGGAATGTCGACAATAAAACCTTCCGGCTTCACTGAAACGATACTGGCTGTGGATGCCCATTCCGAAATAAGAGATGGGTGCTCAAATTGGTTTAACCAATCACAAAAATCTTGCTTTGAAGTGAACTGACGCATAGGTCCTCCTTATGCATCTAATCGTAACACTCCACCAGCCTAGACTGAACCCTGAAAAAACTAGGGTTTCCCATATTGGAAGCCTTGGAGTCACTGGTGGGATAAGGTAGTATTACTCTCTATTTTTTTATACATCATTAGAAGCGAATATTAAGTATGGCGACTGATCCAAGAAAACTACTGGTCACTTGTGCCCTTCCGTACGCTAACGGTTCGATTCACCTAGGTCATATGCTTGAACACATTCAAGCAGATATCTGGGTTCGCTACCAACGCCTACGTGGCAACACTGTAAACTTCATCTGTGCTGACGATGCTCACGGCACGCCAATCATGCTAAAAGCACAACAGATGGGTATTACGCCAGAAGAGATGATCGCTGCAGTAAGTGAAGAGCACCAAAAAGACTTCGCTGGCTTCGATATTAGCTTTGATAACTACCACAGCACACACTCTGAAGAGAACCGTGAGCTGGCTTCACACATCTATCTTGAGCTTAAGAAAAACGGTTTCATTTCTAGCCGCACTATTTCTCAGCTATTTGACCCTGAGAAAGAGATGTTCCTACCGGATCGTTTCGTAAAAGGTACCTGTCCTAAGTGTAAGTCAGAAGACCAATACGGCGATAACTGTGACAACTGTGGTGAGACATACAGCCCAACAGAGCTGATTGACCCTAAATCAGCCGTTTCTGGTGCGACACCAGTAATGAAGGATTCAGAACACTTCTTCTTCGACCTGCCTCAGTTTGAAAGCATGCTACAAGAGTGGACTCGCTCTGGCTCTCTTCAGTCTGAAACAGCAAACAAAATGCAAGAGTGGTTTGAGTCTGGTCTTCAACAGTGGGATATCTCTCGTGACGCGCCTTACTTCGGCTTTGAAATCCCAGGCGAAAAGAACAAGTTCTTCTACGTATGGCTAGACGCACCGGTTGGCTACATGGCTTCATTCAAGAACCTATGTAACAAAACTGAAGGCCTAGACTTCGACGAGTACTGGAAAAAAGACAGCACAACAGAACTTTACCACTTCATCGGTAAAGACATTGTCTACTTCCACTCTCTATTCTGGCCTGCGATGCTTGAAGGTTCTGGTTTCCGCAAGCCAAACAACGTATTCGTACACGGTTACGTAACAGTAAACGGCGCGAAGATGTCTAAGTCTAAAGGCACATTCATCAAAGCAGCGACGTACCTAGATCACCTAGATCCAGAATGTCTGCGTTACTACTACGCAGCGAAGCTAAACAGCCGTATCGATGACCTAGACCTTAACCTTGAAGACTTCACTCAGCGCGTTAACGCTGACGTAGTAAACAAGATTGTTAACCTAGCATCACGTAATGCTGGATTCATCTCTAAGCGTTTTGAAGGCAAGCTATCTGCTAACTTCGCTGAACCTGAGCTATACAACGAGTTCGCTGCGGCCGCTGATCGTATCGCAGAGCTTTTTGAGACTCGCGAGTTTGGCCGTGCTATCCGTGAAATCACAGCACTAGCAGACAAAGCAAACCAATACGTTGATGAGAAAGCACCGTGGGTTGTTGCGAAAGAGGAAGGTAAAGACCAAGAGCTACAAGACATCTGTTCTGTTGGTATTAACCTATTCCGCGTTCTGATGACTTACCTGAAACCAGTCATGCCAGAGCTTGCTGCACGTACTGAAGCGTTCCTAAACGAAGAGTTAACTTGGGAAGGCGTTGCTGCCCCATTAACTGGTCACGAAATCACTAAGTTCAAAGCACTATTCAACCGTATCGATCCTAAGAAGGTTGAAGCGATGATTGAAGCTTCTAAAGAAGATGCAGCAGCAGAAGTTGCAGCAAAAGAAAAAGCAGAAGCTGAAAAGAATAAAGCAAGCCAAACTGAACTAGATAAAGATCCAATCGCAGATGAGATTGAGTTTGACGCTTTCGCTGCAGTAGATATGCGTATCGCACGTATCATCTCTTGTGAAGAAGTGCCAAAAGCAAACAAACTGCTTAAGTTCCAACTAGACATCGGCGGTGAAACTCGTCAGGTATTCTCAGGCATCAAGTCTGCGTACAAACCTGAAGAGCTAGAAGGCAAGCTAACCGTAATGGTAGCGAACCTAAAACCTCGTAAGATGAAGTTTGGTATGTCGGAAGGCATGATCCTAGCCGCAGGCCCTGGTGGCAGCGATCTATGGATCCTTGAGCCACACGAAGGTGCTCAGCCTGGTATGCGTGTAATGTAATGACGCTTTAGTCGATACACATTTAAGCCCCTAGCGCAGTAATGCGCTAGGGGCTTTCTTTTGTCACAAGTTTGGGCATAGCTTGCACCAAAATTAAGCACCCCATCATCACTCAATAATCTAATTAACTGATTTTA
Source organism: Vibrio orientalis CIP 102891 = ATCC 33934 (assembly GCF_000176235.1). Classification (NCBI taxonomy): domain Bacteria; kingdom Pseudomonadati; phylum Pseudomonadota; class Gammaproteobacteria; order Vibrionales; family Vibrionaceae; genus Vibrio; species Vibrio orientalis. The sequence goes on from NZ_ACZV01000005.1 coordinate 1,657,727, forward strand.
TTGAATTTTATTTTTGGCACATTATTCGCCTACTCCTTTATAGGTAACAAGCACAAAGGAGTTGGCTATGTTTGTTCTAATTTCATTAATTTTTTCATGCGCTATCTTGGCTGCGCTATTCCATTACTCTAAAAAGCGCCAAACTATCTTACAACGTAAATTCAACACCCTAGTTATGCTAAGGGAGCTACTTCGCCTTTGTCGGGAACATCGTAAACTGACACATCACTCTTTGAGTTACTCTCTTACTCAACAGAAGCTCAGTGAAATGAATGCTCTTTATGACGAAATAATGCACTGCTGCGATCAATTGGTTGCGATTGCTCCATTTGATAACCGACCTATGTATCGAATCTTTCAGCTCAAGCTCAAAGCTATGCACAGCGACTGGCATGAAAGAAGCATCAGTCGCAATCAGATCATTCATGGTAAAACGATTCGTCACTGTATGTTTTTAATGGATGAAGTGGCCATCGCATGGTTAATTGAATCTGAGCGTGAGGATCTCAACGACGAGTATCACTTGAATTGGCAGCAGGTGCTCGACAGCATGGAAGTATTGACTCAATTGCGGGTAAGCATTCCAGACAGTCATTCCGAAGAGGGCTTTCTGCGCTTGAAATACTATTGCGATAAAACCAGACGTAAGCTCAACCAGCTCTCTTTAATCAGTCCACTTTCCGTCGCTTCTCCAGTAAGTATCGATGCCATTCATCAACTAACAGAGATATCTTCAGCGATGAGTCTGCCGATCAGTACCGAAGAGATGTACAGCGTCACCAGTGATATTTCAGCGACCATCTCGCAGGTTTATGATCAGATGCTCTCTGAGATGTCTGAAAGTCTCTATCTTCCTCTACCTTCAATCGCTTATTCGTAAATAAACCATCACGGGGGACGGGTGCCCCCTTTTATTTATATCGCAACACAAGTAACTCTGCTAAAGTCTCGCCCAACTATATCTCGTCAGCGATGACTCACCACAAAGAGAACCTTGTGACTAATAATGAAATCTTACGCCGTATCCAGCATTCACTTAATTTGAAAAATACTCAAATAATGAAGGCTTTTGAGCAGGTAGATACCACGGTAGCTCCTAACCAAGTCAACGACTGGTTAAAGGCAGACTCAGATAAGTCTATGACTAAGATGAAAGATAAAGAACTTGCTCTATTTCTGAATGGTTTCATCAACCTAAAGCGTGGTAAGAAAGAAGGCGAGCAGCCAGCACCAGAGCAAACACTGACCAACAACATGATTTTCATGAAGCTACGTATTGCGATGAATATGAAAGCAGAAGATGTGTTAGATGTGCTAGAAGTGGTTGGTGTTAGTCTAAGCAAATATGAAATTGGCGCTTATTTCCGTAAGCCAAATAACAAGAACTACAAAGCGTGTGAAGACCAGTTGCTATGCGATTTCTTAAGCGGCGTACAGTTCACTAATCGTCCGGATTCAGAAGAGTTTATCGCTTAAGCGCCAGCTTTCTCCCTAGATACAAAAAACCTCAATTGGTCATCCCAATTGAGGTTTTTCTTTATCTTAAAAGTACTTATAACTCAGCCGAGTCTTTAAAGCATCTTGCGCGCAGCTTCTACCACGACTTTGATTGAACGAGCTTCTGTCTCTTTCAGTGTCGAGTGGTCTGGGATCTCTTTCTGGGTACGGTTGATGATTACACCCGCAACACAACCCGCTTTTAGGCCAGAACTTGCACACATGGTCAGTAGCGTTGCAGATTCCATTTCAAAGTTAAGTACGCCCATATCTTGCCATTCTTGCATAGAGCCTTGGAAACGCTTAACAACGCGACCAGAGAAGGTATCGTAACGCTCTTGACCTGGGTAGAAGGTATCGCTTGAAGCCGTTACACCCATGTGTACTGCTGCGCCAGATTCTTCAACCGCTGCTTTCATTGCTGTTGCTACTTCAAAATCCGCAACTGCTGGGAACTCCATTGGAGCAAAGTGTAGACTTGCGCCATCTAGACGAACAGAGCCCGTTGATACAATCATGTCACCCACGTTTACATGTGGTTGAATCGCACCAGTAGTACCAACGCGTAGGAAAGTACGCACACCAAGCTGTGCTAGCTCTTCAACTGCGATAGATGTTGATGGGCCACCGATACCTGTTGAACAAACAACAACAGGCTTGCCGTCAAGCTCTGCACGGTAAAGTGTGTATTCACGGTGACTTGCTAGGAATACTGGGTTTTCCATTTCCTCTGCAATTTTTTGTACACGCGCTGGGTCACCTGGAATGATAGCCAGAGTTGCACCAGCAAGATCGTCTTGAGTAACACCAAGGTGGAATACAGCTTGAGACATAGGTCGCTCCTTATGATGGCAAGTCAGCCGATGAGTTAGGTCTGCTTGCTCTATAAATTTATCGGGTACAGGAGATACTCTAACCAACCACTGAATTCTTTGAAGTGACCATGATCACAAATAAGATCGCAACAAATAATTACATTGCACACAAAAACGGTTTACATCACACTTTATCGCAACAGTCATCCCTAATTGCATAAAAAAACAGCCCTTACATCAAAGATGAAGGGCTGTTTCGATGAGAAAGATCTCGCTAAGAATTTAGGCTTAATCGAGCTTCGATTTGAACTTAAGTAACCTTAACGCATTCAGTGTCACAATAGCCGTCGCGCCACTGTCAGCTAATACTGCAACCCAAAGACCGGTAATACCCAATAAGCTTGTGACCAAAAAGACACCTTTTAAGCCAAGCGCCAACGCGATATTTTGACGAATATTGTTGAGCGTCGCCCGTGAGAGCTCAATCATCCCAGCCAACTCTAGTAAGCGGTTGTGAGTAATTGCAGCGTCAGCCGTCTCAAGCGCAACATCGGTTCCGCCTCCCATCGCGATACCAATACTCGACGCTTTCATTGCCGGAGCATCGTTAATACCATCTCCGACCATGGCGACATTACCTTGTGCGGATAGCTTCTCCACATAGGTCACTTTATCTTGCGGCAGTAGGCTTGCTTTGAAATCGATATCAATCATTGAGCTGATCGCTTGGGCACTACGCGGGTTATCACCTGTTAACATGATCGAATGAATACCCAGAGATTTCAGTGCCTGTACTGCTTGGGCAGAATCTTCACGCAAGGTATCTTGCCATGCGATCACCCCGATCGGCGTCGTTTGACTTTCTATTGCAACGACAACGGTTTTGCCTTGGTTTTCTAGCTGTTCAATTTGATCTTTCAGCGCTTCATCAAGGTCTATGGTTAACTTGCTTGGAGCTGATACTTGATATTCAACACCTTCAACTAAACCACGTACACCACTACCAACCAACGCCTGCTTGTCTTGAGCTTCAGTAATCTCAATGCCGAGCTGTTTGGCTTTATTGACCACTGACACCGCTAGCGGGTGACTCGAACCGACTTCAATCGCAGCGACTTTGGCTAGTAGTGACTCTTGTTGCCAGCCCGACAAAGCCACCACATCCGTTACTTCCGGTTTACCTTTGGTCAGGGTCCCGGTCTTATCAAATGCGATAGTTTCAACGTTGCCGAGCTGCTCGAGTGCCGCGCCACCTTTAATTAAGGCGCCACGACGAGCCGCAGCAGCTAAGCCAGAAGTAATGGCTGCTGGTGTGGAGATCACCAGAGCACAAGGACACGCAATCAATAACAGTGCTAAACCACGATATACCCATGTTTCCCACGGCTGAGCAAACAACAGTGGTGGCGTAATGATGACAAGTAATGAAACTAACATCATCAACGGTGTATACCAGCGACTGAATTTATCTAAGAATCGTTCTAATGGCGCTTTACGGGATTCTGCTTCTTCAATCAAATGCAGAATACGGTCAATGGCATTTTCACCTTGCTTAGAAGTAATCGTAAAGCGAACCACCTTATCGACCGCTACCGCACCGGCCATTACTGACTCACCTTCGTAGCGTTCAACGGGGATTGACTCTCCGGTTAAGGCACTTTCATCAAAGCTTGCTAATGCATCGGTTAATTTGCCATCTGCTGGTAAACGAGCGCCAGGAGAAACTTCAATCACATCACCCGGTTGTAGTTCACTTGCCGACACTTCAACACGCTTACCGTCGACTATCTTAGTTGCCGTTTCAGGCACCAATGCCATTAAGGCTTGGACACCGCTACGTGCTCTTGATGCAGCAAAAGCTTCTAGCTGTTCACCAATCAGAAACAGTAACAACACCATCGCTGCTTCAACGGTTTCGCCAAGATATAGGGCACCAATGGCCGCAACACTCATCAAGGTTTCAATGGCAAACGGAGTGCCTGAGCGTGCTAAGCTGATCGCTTTTTTACCAATGGGATAAAGACCCGCTAAACAGGTAATTAAGAATAGCCATTCACTGACTTGGGGAAATGCAGGTTTCAGAGCCGCTGCGATAGCCATAGCTGAAGCAATCGCAATCACTTGACTGTTTTGTTTGATAACAGCCTTCCAGCCTTTAGGTGTTTCTTTTTGATTCGATTCGGCAGGATTGGCAAACGTAAAACCGGTATCTAGGATAGTTTGTTCAACCAACTGAGCAACGCCCGAACTGTCTGACTTAATTACTAACTTTTCTGTCGCAAACAGCACCTTGGCCTCTAAGACACCTTCGACACGATTAACGGCGGTTTCAATTTTTCGGGCACAAGATGGGCAATCCATCCCGTTAACTTTCCAACTTTGAGTGAAGCGTGCGGACGAACTTCCGGACTCACCTTCTTCGTCAGTCGGATCCGCCCCACTACTGCAGCTATTCGAGCTACAACAGCCCGATTCTGTCGAGCCGACATCCGCCATTTGGATCGTAGTAATTTTAGGGCTTGAACATGAGCCAGTTTGGGAAGGATTAACCGCGGTTTTTTCAGAGCGGCATGCTTGGTGTTTTGTGCACATATGTTTATCTCCATTCATTGTACACATCAAGTTTAAACCTTAGAGTCTACTCCAAGGTCAAACTTTTTTTGCAATTTCTTCCTCTACGTCGGCAGTGGCCGCCACATCATCAATCAAAACCGCATCATGGCTACAAAAAGGTTGGCTGTTAACGCTAGTGATCGACGGATCAGCTTCCATGTGCTCAGCACACGAACCAGCCATGAGATCAGAGATGTGCTTGCGCAACACAATAGTAGCAATAATACCAAACACTACCGTACCTATTGCTTGTCCATACAGTACGCCTAATGCGCCAAACCACAGCGCGCCAAAATGGACAAACGGCAATGTCCCTAGCGTCGCTTTACCCAAGTTAAGAGCGGTGGAATACAACGGCTTACCTAAATTATTGAACGAGGTGTTAGCAACAAACTGGGCGCCGTTAAAGATGAAACTGATTGCTACATACGTACAAAATGCCGCAACAATAACTTGAGCATCCCCTTGCAAACTGAACATGCTGACAATTAAGTCTTGGGCAAAATAGAGAATGACACAGACCGCCAAGGTATACACAGTCGTCACAATCAGTGAGTTATTGAGTGTTTCTTTAACGCGATCCATACGTTCAGCGCCATAGTTTTGACCGATAATAGGACCAACGGCACCTGACAAGGCAAAGATGACCGCGAAGCAAACCGGAGTTAATCGACCAATCACAGCAAAGCCAGCGACATAGTTTTCACCAAACTGAGCAATTGATGAGGTGACGATCGCATTACCAATCGGTGTGGCGATATTGGTAATAATCGCTGGGATGGCGATTGCGAGAATCAGTTTTAAATTGCTTCGCCACACTGAGTAGTTAAAACCAGCCACCAACTGATGCACTTTAATCAACGGGTAAAGAGAGAAAAATAGTACGGTAAAGCGCGCAAACACCGACGCTAACGCAGCACCTTCAACGTTCCAACCAAAGCCAAAGATAAAAATTGGATCAAGAATAGCGTTAACAATACCTCCCGCAAGCGTTGCCCACATCGAACGCTTTGCATCTCCTGCTGCGCGAAGCCCAGCCCCGGCCGCCATCGCAACCGCAATCACAGGCGCACTCGGCAGGATAATTCTCAAATACGCTTCTGCACGTTCCGCCGCTACGCCTTGCGCACCGATCGCCGCTAACAGTTCAGGGATATAGGTGAACATAACACCCGAGACCAAAATACTGATGGCGACGGCGGTAAACATGATACTCGTTGTAAGCTGTTTGGCATGCTGATGCTGCTTGGCCCCAATCGCTTTTGACACCAGTGCGCCCATCGCGATCGAAGTACCAATAGAAATAGAGGTAGAAAAGAAAACCAGTGTGCCAGCAAACCCGACAGCGGCGGCCAGTTCAACTTGTCCCAACATACTAATAAACAGCATGTCGATTAAATCAACGACAAACAAGGCCATCAGACCCACCGAACCTGCTCCCGACATCACCAAAATGTGGCGCATGGTAGACCCTTCGACGAATTTGGCTGTTTGATCGGTCATTGATTTTCTCTTCATTCTTTAGAACAAGAAAAGGCGCACACAGCGCCTTTTTCTAACAATTTGTAACAACATTCTAGACTGGATGCTTAAAACAATCATCAAGGTTTTTGGCAACCGCTCTGAGCACATCACGTCGTGTGATAATACCGACTAACTTACCTGCATCAATAACTGGATACACTTTCGGTCGCCCTACTGTCATCATATCTGCGAGTTCAATAATCGAGGTATCTGATGTCACCGATAACACATCTTTGTGCATACAGTCTGAAACAATGTGGGTGTCCTGACAGTAATAACTGACCTTAACCAATTTATCGAGCAAATCCTGACCTGATAAAAAACCAATCACTTCTCGCTGTTCATTGATAACGGGTCCACCCAAATATCTTGAGTTCATTACCTTATCTAAAGCGGCACTTAATGACATTTCAGGGGTAAATGTCACCGCTTGTAATGTCATGTAGTCTTTTACTTTTAATGATTCCATTGACGTCTCCTTAACGTGCCAGCCACGCTGCCTATATTGTAATTGTTGTCTAATTTCTTGATTTTACTAAATGGAAATCAACAATTTTTACAATAGGCTCTCCCTATCACGTTTCGAAGCGCTATCAACTCTATCCAATTGAACGCTTGAAAAGCCCGTAAAACTAGACGCTACAGCGACAAATCATCCTCTACGATCACTTTTCATTACTTTAAACATGGTTTTAAGCTCAAAGCGCTCTCTAAGTCTCCATCTAGAGGCTAAACTATATAAGGAGTGCGGTGTAACCCAAAGGAGTGCAGATGGTGAAATCCATTTTTTCAGCGGAAGTTACAAATAATCCAGACTTAATGCATGTGGTGTTTGAAGCGATGCCTGAGCCGACTTTCCTTATCGATAAGTCAGGAACCTATGTCGAAGCATGGGGTGGCCGAGATACCAAACGCCACCATAACCCTTCCGCTTTGATTGGCCTCAATCAATACCAAGTACTCCCCGCCGATAAAGCTATCTGGTTTAGCCAAGTCATTGTCGATGTGATTGATAGCCAAACGGCAACAGAAATTGAGTATAACTTAGACCCTAAAGATCTGCCCTGTTTTGAAGGTATCGAAGGACCGACTGACACACAGCACTTTAGCGCTCTAGTAATACCTTTACCCAATACCTCGCTGGTTTTATGGACGGTGCGTAATATTACCGAATACAAAAAAACATTAGATAAGCTTGCTCAGCATCAACTTGAGCTGGAAAAACTCACTTATATCGATCACCTTACTCAAGTCTACAACCGCTATGCCTTGGACTCTCTGCTGCCTGAAGCCATAGAACTGACGAAACTCAAGCTTTCTGGCGCAGCAATCTTGATGATCGATATCGACTGCTTTAAGCAATATAACGACAGCTACGGACACATTAAGGGTGATCAAGTCCTTGCCGCGTTAGGACAAACGATTAGAACTTGGGCTAAATCTAACGACCTATGTTTTCGCTATGGCGGTGATGAGTTTTTGGTCTTTGTGCCAAATATGAATGAGGAAGAGATCTTATCCAGAGCGCAACAACTGCAAGCGGACGTAAAAGCTCTGGCGATTCCCCACAAATCCTCAACGGTCGGTAATATTTTCTCTGTCACTATCGGTATTCAACAGTACCGGCTGATGCCTGAGACGATGAAGGCCGAAGACTTTATCTCAATAGCAGATAAAGCACTGTTCTTTGCTAAAAGCCAACAACGTGGTTCTATTCATCAATTGACCGAAAATGAAAAAAGCTCCCTATCGCTAGGGAGCTTTAAATAAAACAGAGTTACGTACTATGGCGTTACTTGTGCCAACGCTCAGCAGCTTTGGCATCAGAGTCTCTTGAGTCAACCCAACGAGTTTCTTCAGTGGTGCGCTCTTTCTTCCAAAATGGCGCCTTGGTCTTCAAGTAGTCCATAACAAACTCGCAAGCTTCGAAGGCAGCGCCTCGGTGTGCGCTAGACACGCCGACAAACACAATTTGATCACCAATGTCTAAATCGCCAACGCGGTGAATCACTCGGATATTTAATAACGGCCAACGCTTTTCTGCCTCGTCACAAATCTCACCCAGAGCTTTTTCAGTCATTCCTGGATAATGTTCAAGTGACAAGCCAGTTACATTGTCGCCTAAGTTCATGTCGCGAACTTTACCCACAAAAGTAACCACTGCGCCCGCAGCCGTGCCTTGCGCTAGCGCGTCATATTCCGCGCCAACAGAAAAATCATCAAACTGTACAGAAACTCGATTGTCCATCATTAACCACCTGTTACCGGTGGGAAAAAAGCCACTTCATCACCCGATTGAATTGGGTGCTCAAGAGGAACAATGGATTGGTTTACCGCAGCAAGTAATTTGCCTTGCTCTAAGGCGATATCCCATTTACCTTCTTGCTCAGCAAGGTGACTACGGATAGCTTCTACCGTTTGAAAATCCCCTTCCAGCTCAAGTTCATCGACACCCACTAGCTCACGAGTTTGGGCAAAGAATAATACTTTAATCATGCTTCCACCTTAAAGTGACCCGATTTCCCGCCCGTTTTCTCTAACAGTCGAACTTGGCCAATCACCATATCTTTCTGTACCGCTTTGCACATATCGTAGATAGTCAGTGCCGCAACAGAAGCCGCCGTCAGCGCTTCCATCTCTACCCCGGTCTTACCTGCTAGCTTACAAACAGATTCGATGCGAACCATGTTTTCAGCTTCAATTGCTTCAAGTTGAACTTCAACTTTTGACAGCAAAAGTGGATGGCAAAGAGGAATCAAATCCCAGGTTTTTTTCGCTGCTTGAATGCCCGCAATACGCGCCGTTGCAAACACATCACCTTTATGATGAGAGCCAGATACGATCAGTTGCAATGTCTCTGGGGCCATGTGAACAAACGCTTCTGCGCGCGCTTCACGTACCGTTTCTGCTTTCGCTGACACGTCAACCATGTTCGCCTCGCCAGAAGCATTGATATGAGTAAATTCGCTCATGGTTTGCTCCGGACGTTAAACAGATAGGTGAGGCATGAAGTTACATGGACGGTGGCTTGCATCTAGCTGTTGCTTGATGATCTTAGTCCAACCAGTACGACAAGCACCTGTAGAACCCGGCATAGCAAAGATAACCGTATGGTTAGCAAAACCTGCAATCGCACGAGATTGAATCGTTGATGTACCAATCTCTTCGTAAGACACTTGGCGGAACAACTCACCAAAACCTTCAACTTCTTTATCAAATAGTGGTTTTAGTGCTTCTGGAGTGCTGTCACGTGAAGTAAAACCAGTGCCGCCGGTAATCATGATCGCTTGAACATTTTCGTCAGCAATCCACTGAGAAACGATCGCGCGGATCTTGTACATATCATCAATCACAATTTGCTTATCAACAACATTGTGACCCGCTTCTTTAGCGTTCTCGACTAGGTAACCGCCAGACGTGTCATTCTCTTCTGTACGAGTATCTGAAACAGTTAGTACGGCAATATTAGCTGGTTGGAATTTGCTTTCTGCGTGACCCATTTGTTCACCTATTTTTCTTAAAGTAATGTTCGCTCTAAGCTCATGCTTAGTCGATAAATTGATATTGATTGGAAAGATCAGCCGCCAATAGACGCTAAATGCGGCGTCATGCCTGAGTTCCCGTCATGAAGGAAGTGGCTGACTGATTTGGTTTGTAGCTGCTCTTGAATACGTTCTATTAGCGCTGATTCTTGAGAGTCTTGTTGGAGTAAGTCTCTAAGTTCAACACCATGATCACCAAATAGACAAAGATGTAACTTACCTGTCGCAGAGACACGCAAGCGATTACAGCTTTCACAGAAGTCTTTTTCGTAAGGCATAATCAGACCGATTTCACCTTGGTAATCAGGATGGACAAAGACCTGCGCAGGTCCGTCATTGTGGTCACGAACCTTCAATAGCCAGCCGTTGGCGATAAGTTGATTTCGAATCGCTACGCCAGATACATGGTGACGCTGGAATAATTCATCCATTTCGCCTGTTTGCATCAGCTCGATAAAGCGCAATTGGATTGGACGGTCTTTAATCCAGTTTAGAAAGGCAGGTAATTCATGAGCATTTAAGTCTTTCATCAGTACAACATTGACTTTAACTTGCTCATAGCCCACTTCGAATGCACGGTCGATACCGCCCATCACTTGAGTGAACTTATTTTCGCCTGTGATTTGATGAAACATTCGAGGATCGAGGCTATCGACACTGACATTGATATGAGTCAGGCCTGCTTCTTTCCAATCCGCGACTTGTTTCTCCATACGATAACCATTGGTTGTAGTTGCCACTTTACGAATACCCTTCGTTGAAGCGACAGTATGGATAATGTCAGTGAAATCTTTGCGTAAGCTCGGCTCACCACCAGTAATACGCACCTTAGACGTCCCGCAATCTGCGAACGCTCTAACGACACGTTTAATCTCTGGTAATGCTAAAAAAGACGAGTTTTTCTGCCCCGAAGGTTTGTAACCATCAGGTAAACAATATGTGCATTTAAAGTTACAGACATCTGTAACGGAAAGTCGTAAGTAATAAAACTTACGATGGAATCTATCTTCGAATTGTTGCGCCACGGAACACCTTTCCAAACACGGGAGGCAGAGTCATTTCCAACTTTGCCCTTGTGACAACATGTCACTGGCTCAACACGCTTATTCATTATGAACTTAGCTTATTGAGCTCGGAGTTATGGCAACTACCTCAAATACGGGTAGCAGCTAGCCTATAAAATACTTAATAATTGTGTGTGTTTCTACCTCTAAAGCGAAAAAATCTTGCCTACTGCTCATTTTACCTATTCTTGAGTAGGGGATATTAATGCATTAATCTAAATTGTAGTTGGTTATAAATAGAATAGAAGCTCAGCATGACAATTTACGCTAGCAAAAAAATCGTAGCTGTTGGCGGTGGCCACGGCCTTGGCCGGATGTTGGCCGCACTTAAAGAATTTGGCTCTAATGCCACGGGGATTGTTGCAACCACGGATAATGGTGGCTCAACGGGTCGAATCCGCAATTGCCAAGGGGGCATTGCTTGGGGAGATACACGTAACTGTATCAATCAGTTGATTACAGATCCTTCCATTAGTTCGATGATGTTTGAGTACCGGTTTAAAGGTGCCGGCGAACTCGATGGCCATAACCTTGGCAACCTAATGCTGACCGCGCTCGACAACCTTTCGGTTAGACCGCTTGATGCGACTAATCTTATCCGCAATATGCTCAAAGTGGATGTTAATATCATTCCTATGTCGGAGCACCCTTCCGATTTGAAAGCACTCTCACCAGACGGACGTTGGGTAACCGGCGAGACCAGTGTCGATGAAATGCCTGATAAGTTGTTAAGACTCGACTTAGAGCCAGAGGTCCCTGCGACCAAAGAAGGCGTGATGGCGATTGAACAAGCAGACGCGATCATTTTAGGCCCAGGTAGTTTCTTGACCAGTATAATGCCGCCACTTCTCCTACCAGAAATTGGCAGAGCGATTTCATGTAACACCAAGGCACAATTGATCTTTGTCGAGAACTTGTCTCCAGAGTATGGGCCAGCAGGAAAAATGACACTGCAAGAGAAGCTAGAGTGGTGTGAACGTTCATGCCGCGGACGAAAAATTGATGTGGTATTAGGGGAAGAGCCGCACCCAGAACTTTCAGATTGGAACTGTGTCACCGTACCGCTTGCTTCACCAAACCGAGACTGGCGTCACGACCGAACAAAGCTTCAGCAAGCGGTGGAGTTTTTATTAGCTGACTAACTCTTGATATCTCTGCTGAGTTTCTCTGAGCAGAGATATCATTTTCGCCACATCCTGATCAATATTGAGCAAGGCGCCTGACTTTGCCATGCTATCAATTTCAACCGAATACGCGCACAAAGCTTCAGCTCCAAAACTGGCTGCACTACTTTTCAGAGCATGGCAAATCTCTTTCATATAGGCATCATGTTCGCTCTGCTCTTGCTGAGAGAGGTTGTCAATATACATGGTTAGTTCACCCAAGAATATATCAAGCAAAACCGGAACATTTTCAGCTCCAATTTCACTGGCTAATCGTTCAATTTTATTCTGATTTAAAATATCCACTATTGCATTTCCTTGGCGTTCCATGCCTGTAGTTTTCTATAAATGGTCGATGGACTGACATCCAAATATCCTGCCGCTTTTGGAATATTGCCATCGCACGCTTTAATTGCCTGCTCGATAGCATTCTTTTCAGTCAACCAGAGCGGGAAGATATCTTGTACCGATACCATGTCTGGTTGCGGTAACATCACTCGAATTTCATTGGCTGAAGGCTGATTCAATGGCGGAGGTAGCATCTCTAGATGAATTTCTCGACCATTGTTCAATACGACGACATTGCGCAGTACGTTTTGCAGTTGGCGCACGTTGCCCGGCCACTCATAACGAGCAAAACGTTCAACCACTTCAGGCGCCAGTCGAACAAAGTCTTTCCCCTCTTCTTTCGACATAAAACCAAGCAGTGAATAAGCAATTTCAATAATGTCGTCACCCCGTTCACGAAGTGGTGGTAGGTGAAGAGGTATCACATATAAGCGATAGTATAAATCTTCTCTAAAGCGGCCTTCTTCAACTTCTTTCCACGGGTCTCTGTTGGTGGCACAAACAAAACGTACATCCACACTCTTCATTTTAGAAGAGCCCACTTTTTGGAAAGTACCTGTTTGAATAAACCTCAAAAGCTTGGTTTGCAATTCTAGGTCCATTTCACACAGTTCATCGAGAAACAGCGTACCGCCGTCAGCAAGTTCTGCGGCCCCCTGTCTATCGGTCGCCGCCCCTGTAAAGGCTCCTTTTACGTGACCAAACAGTTCACTTTCAATCAGATCTTTTGGAATCGCGGCACAGTTGATCGCAATAAACGGCTTATAACCACGCTTACTCGTGGCATGAATCGCTTCAGCGCATACCTCTTTACCAGTACCACTCTCGCCAGTAATGAAGATACTTGCTTTACTGCTAGCGGCCGAGTCAATGGTTCGATAAACCGCCTGCATTGTTTGGCTACTACCAATAAAGCCTTGATAACCTTGGCTACCAGGGCTGTCCGCGTCATTTTTAAGCTTGTTCGCTTTACGTAGCGCGTTATTGACAGTGACACGCAAGCGATCGGCTTCACAGGGCTTAATCAAGAAATCTTGAGCACCATGTCGCATCGCTTCGACAGCGGTATCAATAGAGCCGTGAGCCGTCATAAAGATAACGGGAACATCCGGATTTTTTTCTTTCACTGCATGTAGAACGTCCATCCCCGTCATATCGGGAAGACGTAAATCAAGTAAGATCAGATCGGGTGTTCTGAAATTGAGGCTATCAATCGCATCACGTCCAGTGCCAACGATATTGATATCAATTTGAAGTGGGGTGAGGTAAGAACGATACAAGGCCGCAACTGACGCAGTATCTTCTACCATCAATAAATATTTTGTGTTTTTCTTTTGCGTATTCTGTTGCATAGCCTAGCCAGGGTACTCTTCGCATTTTGTATAAATCATTGCATTAGGCTTTGCATTATGCAATTTAAAAGCGAAAAATTGCGTTGATATGGTGATGAATAACTCATTTCAACCACAAATATTCTGGCACGCTATCTGCTGTATATTCTATGACCCGCAAGGGTCACCTAGCCAACTGACGTTGTTAGTGAACTTAGTATTCACAAATTACAGCCAATAGAACCCAGTTTCTACTGGCTATTTTTTTGTCTCTAATTTATACAACTTAGCTGTTAGTAATAAACTGGCTACGTAATTTATCGATCTGGTCGCGTTTCTGCGCTGCTAGCTCAAACTCCAAGTCCTGTGCATGTTGATACATTTGAGCCTCCAGCTTACTGATCTCTTTATCCAGTTGCTGAGGTGTCATCACATCATAACTTTGTGATGGCTCGGCCACTTTAGATAGTGGGACTGCCTTACTAGTGCGTTGCTTCTTACCCTTAGCAATATCACCAAGCTCCATAATATCTTTGATATTACGTTTCAGCGCTTGTGGCTCAATCCCCAACTTAGCATTGTATTCTTGCTGCTTCTCTCGGCGGCGGCTCGTCTCCCCCATCGCCTTTTCCATCGATTTAGTAATCGAGTCGGCATATAGGATAGCCTTACCTGCAATGTTACGCGCAGCGCGACCAATGGTCTGAATCAGAGACCGCTCCGAACGTAAGAAGCCCTCTTTATCAGCATCTAGAATCGCCACTAAAGAGACCTCTGGCATGTCGAGACCCTCTCGAAGTAAGTTGATCCCAACTAACACGTCAAACTCACCTAAACGTAAATCACGAATGATTTCCACTCGCTCGACGGTGTCAATATCAGAGTGTAAGTAACGAACTTTAACATCATGCTCTGTAAGATATTCGGTTAAATCCTCTGCCATTCGCTTAGTCAGCGTCGTCACAAGGACACGTTCATCTTTTGCTGCGCGTATTCTAATTTCAGACAATAGATCATCAACTTGAGTAGCAACCGGTCGTACTTCAAGTTCTGGGTCGAGTAGGCCTGTCGGGCGAACAACTTGATCGGCAATTTCACCATCAGATTTTTCCAACTCATAATTGCCCGGTGTCGCAGAGACAAAGATCGTCTGCGGTGAAATCGACTCAAACTCTTCGAATTTCATTGGTCGGTTATCGAGCGCTGAAGGCAGACGGAAGCCAAACTCCACCAGCGTCTCTTTACGAGAGCGATCGCCTTTGTACATAGCGCCTATTTGCGGCACTGTTACATGGGATTCGTCAATAATCAGCAAACCATCATGAGGAAGGTAGTCAAATAG
Organism: Vibrio orientalis CIP 102891 = ATCC 33934; assembly: GCF_000176235.1. Taxonomy (NCBI): domain Bacteria; kingdom Pseudomonadati; phylum Pseudomonadota; class Gammaproteobacteria; order Vibrionales; family Vibrionaceae; genus Vibrio; species Vibrio orientalis. The sequence continues at coordinate 1,672,966 of NZ_ACZV01000005.1, forward strand.
CGTCGGTGGCGGCTCGCCTTCACTACGTCCACTCAAGTAACGCGAGTAGTTCTCGATACCAGAACAAAAGCCCAACTCGTTCATCATTTCAATGTCAAACTGAGTACGTTGTGAGATACGCTGCTCTTCCAACAGTTTGTTGTTATCAAGCAGGTATTTTTTGCGGCTCTCTAACTCAAGTTTAATCTCTTCAACCGCCGCTAAAATTCGCTCACGTGGCGTCACATAGTGGGTTTTGGGATAAATCGTGTAACGAGCAAGATCGCGTTGTTTCACCGCTCCAGTAAGTGGGTCAAAAACACTGATGCAATCAATCTCATCATCAAACATCTCAATTCTAACCGCATCTTGATCAGATTCAGCAGGGAAGATATCGATCACTTCACCACGCACACGAAACTGACCACGCTCAAAGGCTACGTCGTTGCGACTGTATTGAAGCTCAGCTAAACGGCGTAGAATATCGCGCTGATCCATCACATCACCACGACGAATGTGGAGCATCATTTGTAAATAGGACTCAGGATCACCTAAACCGTAAATCGCAGAAACTGAAGCAACAATGATGGCATCTTTACGTTCAAGCAACGCTTTGGTCGCCGACAAACGCATCTGTTCGATATGCGCATTCACTGACGCGTCTTTCTCAATAAATGTATCAGTGGTCGGCACGTACGCTTCAGGCTGGTAATAGTCATAGTATGAGACAAAATACTCGACCGCATTATTCGGGAAGAAGGCCTTCATTTCACCATAGAGCTGCGCTGCCAGTGTTTTATTCGGCGCTAATAAAATCGCCGGTCGTTGCGCACTCGCGATCACATTAGCCAGAGTAAAGGTTTTCCCCGAACCAGTAACACCGAGCAAAGTTTGATGGGCTAGGCCTGAGTCTAAGCCTTCAAGTAATTGACGTATTGCGGTCGGCTGGTCTCCAGACGGTTGATAATCAGACACCAAATCAAAAACTTTACTCATAGTTGAACTCTATTCTTAGGTGATAAGTGTCTCTATTGTGTCTGTATATATATACAGACACAATAGCTACAAAAGAAATTAATCGCTGTTTTTTGGAAAGTCTTCATTAGTCACTAGATCATTACTGATGAACCTGATATTATTCTTCGCCCACCAGCTCCACACCTTTGAAAAATCAAGTTTTTCACCCACAAGTTATTCACATTTTTCTCTTGAAATACCAAATTACCCACAGACGATGTCTATCGCTCTAGTTTTGTTAGTTTGTCCTACAATAGCCACAAACACCTATTTTACAGTACGTTATGAATTTCTTTCGCCTTTCGGCAATAACGCTGCTGCAGTGATATTTTACATTATTCTGACTTACTCAAATTTAACCCACACACTTATCCACAATTTTGGTGGATAAGTAAATATAGCCCTTATTGGATAAGGGATACAGAAAAGTAAAGTGAAAAAAGTGCGAATATTTGCAATTATTTTAACTATCGATAGTTGACACCCAATATTTCCATCGCTAAGATTCGCTTCGCTTTAAAGCAATTCCTCCTTAGCTCAGTTGGTAGAGCGACGGACTGTTAATCCGCAGGTCGCTGGTTCGAGCCCAGCAGGAGGAGCCAAATTCTACAAAAAGCCGTGTCGTAAGACGCGGCTTTTTCGTCTCTACTGCTCCTGGTTTGTCCCAAACTAATGTCTCAGCCGAAGCGTCGGACCGTCCTAGCCGGCCGCGTTAACTCTCGGCAACTTTTCGATATTTTTCCTTTCCGATGCTACGACTCTATTTATTGATCCTTAACTGTACGTCTTGCTGAAGCTTTGCTCGGCCATGATTTATTGTTCTAGATCATTAAAGTGCTCAAAAATGCAATCTTTGATTTTAAATATTTAAACTTTGATGCGGTTTAAGAAATTAAACCCAATCCGTTTGTTTTTGGTGATCTTGTTCAACTATTGTGCGTGATTTCGATCAATTATTCCGTTTATGACGGCGTTTTATGCACATTTTTAAGGTTTACAGAAGTTTACTCTGTATTGCTCAACTAACCCAAAAGGAGTAGTTTGCAATCATTGAGTTCAAAAATGTAAACCGAAATGATGAATGTAAAGCAAGTTCGATTCACCGACGAAGACAGGGAATGTTTGAGCAACTACTTTCGCTTGGCAGACACAATCGCTGATTTGATTGGTCCTTACTGCGAAGTGGTTATTCATTCATTTGAAAGCCTAGAGAATTCAGTCGTGAAGATTGTGAATGGCCATCATACCGGGCGTGAAATTGGATCCCCTATCACTGATTTGGGCTTGCGTATGTGGCGCACATTCGAGAAAACAGGCGAAGTTTCACCAAAGAGCTATTTCACCAATGCCGCCGATGGTTCTTTGTTGAAATCGACGACGTGCATTTTGGCAGGTCCAGAGCAAAAGCCGATTGGCATGCTGTGCATCAATATGAACTTATCTTTCCCATTCCCTGAAATTGTTAAAACACTGATGCCGCAATGTAGTGTCTCGCAAACCATAGTCAGCGAGACGTTCAGCAACAACGCGAACGACGTGATCAAACAAGCGTTGAGTGCAGCCACACAAGAAGTGGATCAAGACGAAACAATTTCTGCAAAAGGTCGTAACAAAGCCATCATTCGCTGCCTGTTTGATAACGGCGTATTCGAGCTAAAAGAGACGACCACACAAGTATCAGAACAACTTGGGATCAGCCGTCAGGCGGTTTACAAGTTTATCCGTGAATTTAAATCAGAATAAAATTAATAACTTAGGAGTTATATTGTGAAACAGATCATTGCCACGCAGCAAGCACCAGCCGCTATCGGTCCTTACTCTCAAGGCACAGCTTATGGCGAAATGGTTTACACATCTGGTCAATTACCACTGGTTCCAGAGACCATGCAGTTTGTTGAAGGCGGTATCAAAGAGCAGGCACGCCAATCTCTAGAAAACTTAAAAGCAGTTCTAGAAGCAAGCGGCGCAGGCTTAGACACCGTACTGAAGACAACCTGCTTCCTATCAGATATGGAAAACTTCGTCGCATTTAACGAAGTGTACACAGAGGTATTTGGTACCGAAAACGCACCTGCTCGCTCTTGTGTTGAAGCAGCAAGATTACCAAAAGACGCATTGGTTGAAGTTGAAGCCATTGCATACAAAAAATAACCGACTTTCGGACATAAATGGGTATCAATAGGAGATTCTCATGAGCGTTTCATTTATTGGATTGAGCATCTTGTTCTTTGGGTTCTATGCATTGCTTGCGAACTTCAAAAAACAAAAGAAAAGCTTTAACTTTCGCGTACTAAGTGCACTTGCTGCCGGTTTATTATTCGGCGGCGCAATTCAGCTAGTATTCGGTGTTGGTAACGTGGCAACAGCTGGCTTTGCTGAACTGATTTCTGTGTTTGGTAAAGGCTACATCAAACTTCTACAAATGATCGTTATCCCACTTGTCTTTGTGGCGATGATCTCTTCGATCATGAACGTAGAGGGCGGTGGTGCTCTGTCTCGTATCGCACCAAAAATCATCGGTATTCTACTTTTCACTTGTGCTATCTCTGCAGCAGTTGGTATCGCGAGTATTTACCTATTCGGTATCGATGCAAACGCACTAGTGAGCACAATTGGCACTAGTAGCGCGATTGAAGCTCGCGGTGATTCATTAGTAGCAACACAAGATGCGATGACGAGCAGTGGTCTATCGGGTATGGCTCTATCTATCATCCCAACTAACATCTTTGACATGCTAACGGGTTCAGAGCGTACTTCTACACTATCGACAGTATTGTTCGGTATGTTCCTTGGCTACTGTATCCTGCAAGTGAAAAACCGTAAGCCTGAGAAAGTGCAAAACTTCGTTGATTTCATCAACTCTGCAAAAGAAGTGGTACTTTCAATGGTACGTGAGATTCTTAAGCTGACGCCTTACGGTGTATTCGCTCTGATGACCACGTTCATGATGACAAACGATTTGTTCGCACTAGCAGAAATGGGTCGCTTCCTACTAGCAAGCTATGTGGCAATCGGTGTAATGTTCGCTATCCACTTCGTGATGGTGTCTATGTTCGGTCTGTCTCCTGCGAAGTTCATGAAGAAAATCTGGCCAGTGCTAGTATTCGGCTTCGGTTCTCGCTCAAGCATGGCGGCAATCCCACTAAACGTTGAAACTCAAACTCAACGTCTAGGTGTGGACGAAGAAACAGCAAATATGTCAGCAACATTCGGTACCAGTATCGGTCAGAACGGTTGTGCTGGTATCTACCCAGCAATGCTAGCTATCATGGCGGCTCAAGTAATGGGTATGCCAGTTGACCTAGGCTTCATCGTACAACTGATTGCGGTTATCGCGATTGCTTCATTCGGTATCGCAGGTGTTGGTGGCGGTGCAACGTTCGCAGCAGTAGCAGTACTGACTATCATGGGTCTAGACATTACGGTTGTGGCAATTCTGGTTTCTATCGAAGCATTGATCGACATGGCTCGTACCGCGCTTAACATTTCTGGCTCCATGCTGTCAGGCGTGCTAACCGCGAAGAAGAATGGCTCACTAAACGCTGAGCAATACAACGCTGATGTTGCTGCAACAGTAACAAAAGAAGCGGCTGTATAGTTTTCAAACTGAATGAAGAGCACCCATCGCGGGTGCTCTTCCGTTTTCCTGAGTTCAGGTTATTTAGGTAATAAATATGAAAGTTGTTGTCGTAGGCGGTAGCGCTGCAGGTATGAGTTTCGCAGCAAAATACAAACGTAATCAGCCATCGGATGAAGTGGTTGTACTGGATAAGCGCGATTACATCTCGTTCGGTGCGTGTGGCTTACCTTACTTTGCGGGTGGCATGTTTGATGACACTGAACGCATGATTTCTCGTACGCCAGAGCAAGCGATCAAATCAGGCTTAGATGTACGCATTGAAACAGAAATGGTGGCACTAGACCGCACTGAAAAGCAGATCAAAGTTCGTCACCAAGGGGAAGAAAGCACCATCGATTACGATATGCTAGTGATCGCGACAGGTGCACGCCCAATCGTTCCTTCATTTGGCGAATTCAACCCTGAACACGTATACACGCTAACCAGCATGGAAGATGGCTTGGCAGTAAAAGAAGCATTGAAGGACAGCAACAAACAACGTGTTTGCGTTATCGGCGGTGGCTTTATCGGTCTTGAAGTGTTCGACGCTGCGCACCTGCTTGGTAAGCACGTCACTATCATCGAACGCGAACAGCATGTGATGAGCCGTCAGTTCAGCCCTGAGATGATTGAAATGTTAGAAGGCGCGATTCAAGAATCCGGCGCAGAGCTTAAAACCGGTTGCAGCGTATCAGCAATTCGCGATGCTGAACAAGGCGGTTACATCGTAGAAACCGATAACGGTAACGTAGAAGCCGACGTGGTGATCATGTCACTTGGCTTCAAACCAAACACAGAAACGTTTGAGTTGCCAAAAGCAGCAAACGGTGCGTTATTGGTGGATGAGTTTGGTACAACAGAAGACGCCCACATCTACGCGGTCGGTGACTGTGCCGTGGTTCATCATATGGCGCTAGGCAAATCGGTATACGTCCCACTTGCAACCACTGCCAATAAACAAGCCCGTATGATGGCCGACAAACTTGCTGGTAAAGACACTTACATGAGTGGATTCCTAGGTTCGTCTTGTTTGAAAGTGCTAGATTACGAACTGGCTTGTACCGGTGTATCTGAACTTCTTGCCAAAGAGCACGGCTTGGACGTGAAGGTTTCAACCATTTCAGATAAGAACCAAACCGATTACTACCCAGGCCAAGAAGATATCAAAGTGAAGCTTGTGTACCACCCTGAGACCCAGGTTCTACTTGGTGGCGAAATCGTCGGCAAGAAAGGGGCAGTAGGCAGAATCAACGCGTTGGCTGTTGCCATCACGGCGAAGATGACCACCCAGCAACTAGGTTACATGGACTTCTGTTATGCGCCACCATTCGCGCGCACGTGGGATGCCCTGAATGTAGCTGGCAATGTGGCAAAATAATACTCCTGTTTAGGTAGATATAAAAAGCTCCTGTGTTTTCACTGGAGCTTTTTCATTCCCAATCACTCACTAGAACTATCGATTCGAATCCTCACCGCGTCGGGTCGCCAATACTCATACTCGCAATCCATCAGTTCGCCATCTTGCTTATCGTTAACACGACAGATTTTAAGTACTGGCTGCCCTTCGACAAGATTCAACGCTTTGGCAACATGAGAAGGCGCAGAGGTCGGGATAACATCGAATCGCGAGCGCAGCGTCTCATAACCATACTTATCACGATAGATCCCCGTCAGTGACATAGTCAGGTTTTCAGATAATATGCCGTCAAACAAAGGCGCTTTCAGGACATTTTCGACAAACAACACCGCGCGCCCGTCAATATAACGCAGCCGCTCAATAATATGAATTGGCGTTGCGTGCTCGACCTCTAATGCCCTTGCATAATCACCGCTCGCCATTTCACTGCGCACATTCACCAGCTTAGTTTCCGCAATACGGTGCTGCTCGCGAATCATTTGATGAAAGTGAGTACGCGACAACGGGTTGTAACAAATTCGATCCGGTGATACGAACCAACCACGACGCTCCTCTCGATATATCAGCCCTTCCGTCTCCAAAGAAACCAGTGCATCTTTAAGTGTTATTCGTGTGGTCGAAAACAGCTGACTGAGCTCTCTTTCTGAAGGTAGCTTTTGTCCTTCAGACAAGGTTCCAGAGTGAATTTTTTCTCTCAGACTCTTTTTAATTTTTCCAAGTTGTGTCTGTGATTGGCGGCTAACAACGGCGCTCATAGGGTGATCTAGTCCATACGTAGTTTTACCAAAACAATAAGAGTCACAGGTAACAGAAATATGACATACCTTAACCGTGGGCACATTTTGTACCAATGAAATATTACTGCCATCGAAACGCATCAAAACTGTCAAAATTGTTGCGCCAAATCGTCACACTTTCTGCCTAGGATAATTTTCGAACTTACTGACCTAGTCCAGAAGGATAGAGACAATGAAAACTTTGCTAAATCGTTCCACTACTTTTTCTGCAAAGAAAATCGTGCCCGCAGCACTGATCGCTGTAACATTATCAGTGCCAGCTATGGCAAAAGATGCAGACCTAGAATCATTGGTTAAAGCCGCGCAAAAAGAAGGGGCGGTTTATAGTGTAGGCATGCCAGACAGTTGGGCGAACTGGAAAGATACTTGGCTAGACTTGAAATCAAACTACGGTTTGAAACATCAAGATACAGATATGAGCTCAGCACAAGAAATCGCAAAGTTCGAAGCTGAGAAAAAAAATGCCACCGCAGATATTGGTGATGTCGGTTTTGCGTTTGCCCGTGTCGCAGTGAAGAAGGGCGTGACTCAACCTTATAAACCAACCACTTGGAGTGATGTTCCAGATTGGGCCAAAGACAAAGATGGCCACTGGGCACTTGCCTACACGGGGACTATCTCGTTTATCTCAAACAATAACTTAGTTAAAGATGCACCTAAAACTTGGGATGACCTACTGAAAGGTGACTACAAAGTCACAGTCGGAGATGTCGGTGTTGCGTCTCAGGCTAACAACGCAGTCCTTGCGGCTGCGTTTGCAAATGGTGGTGACGAATCTAACCTGAAGCCTGCGATTAAATTCTTCGCTGAGCTATCTAAGCAAGGCCGCCTATCGTTCACAAACCCAAGCATTGCTAACTTAGAAAAGGGCGAAGTAGAAGTCGCAATTCTGTGGGATTTCAACGCACTTAGCTACCGCGACCAGATTGATCGCGAGCGTTTCTCGGTCAACATTCCTCAAGATGGTTCAGTCATTTCAGGTTACACCACCATTATCAACAAATACGCTAAGAACCCAAATGCCGCCAAACTGGCTCGCGAATATATCTTCAGCGACCAAGGTCAAATCAACTTAGCCGAAGGTTACGCGCGCCCAATCCGATCCAACGTGACGCTACCTAAGTCTGTGCAAGACAAGCTAATTGCTAATGACCAATACAGCAATGTTCACCCAGTGACCAACTTCAAAGCGTGGGAAAAATCAGCGCGTAAGTTGCCACGCCAATGGCAAGAAAGTGTCTTGATTCACCAACAATAAGAGCCCGTAACTATGAGCAATAAGGTTATCCTTGTTGTTCTAGATGGACTGAACTATCAGGTAGCCCAAACGTGTATGGGCTACCTAAACGGTCTTTTAGAACAACGTCACCCACAGCCAAGCATGCGTGCAACGCTGTATCCGATACAATGTGAATTGCCGTCACTGTCACGCCCGCTTTATGAATGTATTTTGACTGGCGTTCGCCCAGTTGAAAGTGGCATTACCAACAATGACATTGTACGCCTATCGAATCACGACTCAATTTTCAGCCTTGCGAAATCACAAGGCAAAGTCACTGCGGCGGCGGCCTATCACTGGGTCAGTGAGCTTTACAATTGCGCGCCATTTAATCCAGTACGTGACCGCTTTACCAATGATGAATCACTCAATATCCAACATGGCTGTTTCTATCATTGGGATGACTACCCTGATGAAGCCCTGTTCCTTGATGCTGAGCACTTACGTCAAACCCACCAGCCGGACTTCTTGCTGATCCACCCAATGAACATCGATGATATGGGTCATAAGCACGGTTTAGACTCTTACCAATATCGAAACAGCGCCCGCCACGCCGACATTATTCTTTCTAACTATATCGAGCAATGGATCAGCGATGGCTATCAAGTAATAGTGACCAGTGATCACGGCATGAACAACGATCTTTCTCATGGCGGCATTCTGCCAGAAGAACGTGAAGTGCCACTGTTCGTTATTGGTGACAAGTTCACTCATCAGGAGTGTCACGCTGAACAAACTGATCTCTGCGGCACCATTTGCCAGCTATTAAATCTCGACCACTCTAAATCTTATACTCAGGAATTGTTAGCACTATGAGCAGCTCCGTTCTCACTCCAAGCTCTAGTGAGCCACGCCAAGCGACCATGGGCACATGGTTAAAGCGAGCAAGACCTGCCCTCTGGCTGGCCCCTTTCGCGCTATTTTTCTATCTATTTCAATTGGCGCCGATGATTTGGGTGCTGATCAACAGCTTTATCTACGATGATGAATTTGCTCTCGATAACTACACTGACGTTCTCGACTCTGCGTTTATGATGCAGGCTTTTGGCAACAGTTTATGGCTGGCGGTGTGGTCAAGCATCATCGGACTATTGATTGCCACTGTATTGGTTTCTTCGCTACGTCGAGTCAATTCTCGAATCCGTGATGGCGTGATTGCTTTCACCAACATGAGCAGCAACTTTGCTGGCGTGCCGTTATCCTTCGCCTTCATCATTATTTTGGGCACCAATGGGGCGATTACCCTACTGCTCAAGCAATATGGCTTGCTCGGTGATTTTGACCTGTATGGAAAATGGGGCTTGTTGGCAATCTATATCTATTTCCAAATTCCTCTCGCGGTATTGCTGCTTTACCCAGCCTTTGATGCCTTGAGTGATGATTGGCAAGCAGCGGCAGCATTACTGGGTGCGCGTACCTCGCAATACTGGGCAAAGGTGGCGTTGCCTGTGTTATCTCCCGCACTGTTGGGCACTTTCATTATCTTGGTTGCCAATGCGATTGGTGCCTACGCCAGCGTTTATGCACTCACTTCTGGCAACTACAACCTCATTACCATTCGCATTGCGAGCTTGGTTTCTGGTGATTTGTTCCTTGAGCCAAACCTTGCCGCGGCAATTTCAGTCATTCTGATGCTCCTTCTCGCCTTCATAACAGTCATTAACCAGTGGCTGATTTCAAAAAGCTACGCGGGCAAGAGTGCTAGGAAATAAGTGATGCAAAATATTAATCCTCGATTCCACCAAACCGTGGTGTACACCATCGTCACCATTATGTTGATACCGATACTGGCTACCTTTGTCTATTCAATCTCATCACGTTGGGGCGCGACCATTCTACCTGACGGTTTTACACTAGATTGGTACATCAAACTGCTTACAGACCCGCGATTTTTGCAAGCATTTGGACGTTCACTGTTTATCTGTATCGCTTCACTGACTCTAAGCGTGGCCTTAATTCTACCTGCCATCTTTGTGGTGATTTATTACTTTCCGAAACTCGATAAGCTAATGAATATCATGATATTACTGCCTTTCGCTGTGCCGCCAGTGGTGTCATCGGTAGGCTTACTTCAGCTCTATGCCGACAGTGAAATATCCCTAATTGGCACGCCCTGGATCTTGATTGGTACCTACTTCACCATCGCACTGCCATTTATGTATCGTGCAATTTCAAATAGCTTTGAAGCGATCAATCTGCACGACTTAATGGATGCCGCCCATCTGCTCGGAGCCAGCACCACCAAAGCGTTCTTGCTGATCATTTTGCCGAACGTAAAAAAGGGATTGATGGCCTCGCTGTTCTTGTCGTTTTCATTCTTATTAGGGGAATTCGTTTTTGCCAATATCTTAGTCGGCACTCGCTACGAAACCCTACAAATCTACCTATACAACATGCGTCAAACCAGCGGCCACTTTACTTCTGCCCTAGTAATGACCTACTTCCTATTTATTTTCTTACTAACTTGGCTAGCAAGTCGTTTTAGCCGAGGAGCACAATCATGAGTTACGTAACTGCACACAACCTGACTAAGCGTTTTGGCGACAATACCGTATTTGAAGATATTCAGTTCACCATTGAGCAAGGCGAGTTCATTACCCTTCTCGGCCCTAGTGGTTGTGGTAAATCGACATTGCTGCGTAGCCTTGCGGGGTTAAATCCTGTTGATGGCGGCGAGATTTGGGTCAACGGTGAAGAGATCACGCACCAAGTGCCTCAAGAGCGTGGCATTGGTATGGTCTTTCAGTCTTATGCCCTGTTCCCCAACATGACAGTTGAAGGCAATATCTCCTTTGGTTTGAAGATGAAAAAATTGGATGCAGACACTATTCAAGCTGAAGTTGCCAAAGTGATTCAACTGGTCGATCTCAAAGGCAAAGAAAAGCATTACCCGCATCAACTTTCTGGCGGCCAACGTCAGCGTGTTGCCCTCGCCCGCGCATTAGTCGTTAAGCCGAGAATCCTATTGCTTGATGAACCCTTGTCAGCCCTGGATGCCAAAATCCGTAAGCGTCTGCGTCAGCAAATCCGCGATATTCAAAAAGAGATGAACCTGACCACAATCTTTGTTACTCACGACCAAGAAGAAGCGATGATCATGTCTGACCGCATCTTTCTAATGAACAAAGGCGAAATCGTCCAAGCTGGTACACCAGAGGAGATTTACACTCAACCAGCCAACGAGTTTGTTGCTGGGTTTATGGGCCATTACAACCTAGTTGAAGCAAATCATGCGAAACAACTTTTCAATATCGATACTGAGTGGAAAGTAGCAATTCGCCCAGAGTCCATTTACGTGAAAGAGCAAGGCCGCCACTATGGTGAGCATATCTCAGCGCCACAAATTGCTACCATCAGAAACCACCAGTTGTTGGGTAACGTTATCCGCTACCAAGTAGACGTTGAAGAGTGCCAACTCACGGTTGATTTACTCAATCGTTCCTCAGAGCGCCTACTGGCCAATGGCAGTCAATTAGAGCTACTGTTTAACCTTAACGAAATCCAACCTGTGAGTGCATGACCATGGCTAAACCTTTATACGTATTCGATATGGACGAAACCCTCATCGACGCTGATTGTGCCATGATTTGGAATGAGTTTATGGTTGAGAAAGGCATCGTCAATCAGCCTGACTTTATTGAACAAGATCAGCAATTAATGGGTCTCTATGCCGCAGGCAAAATGGACATGGAGGACTACCTTCAATTCTCCATGGCGCCACTGGTTGATATGCCCATTGAGCACGTCAATGCGCTGGTGGAAGAGTGTGTGGAGAACCACATCCTAAATAAGCAATTTTCCCAGTCAAAAACCTTAATCGAGCAGCTTTCACGCGATGGGATTGATATGGTGATCATTTCCGCCAGCGTGACGTTTTTGGTCGAAGCGGTTGGTCGGCGACTTGGCATTAACACTGCGCTTGGCATCAACTTAGTTGAGCAAAACAACCATTACACGGCCGAGATAGCAGGGATACCAAGCTATCGAGAAGGCAAGGTGACACGCTTAAAGCAATGGCTAGACGCACAATCAACAACTTACTGTGAAATCCACTTTTATACGGACTCAATCAACGATTTGCCTCTATGCGAATACGCGGATCACGCTTATCTGGTCAATCCATGTCCTCAATTGGCCAAACAAGCGGCTCATCGCGACTGGCAGGTTCTAAATTGGGAATAGTTTCGCCGCTATTCAATTAACTCCTCGTGATTCCTCTCTCAAAAGAGCAGTATTTGCTGCTCTTTTCATCTAGAAATTATTCATCTCGTGAAAGATAAGCGTTCGATTTCCTTCACCTAGACGTATTTATTCAACTTTTTTAAGACAATCTCGTATAATTTTTACTCAACAATATAAAACCTTATCTTTCCTTGGTTGTTATTGAACTGGCAAAGCAGGATAATGTTGGGATCGGAATTTCTTAAATAAATAACTATGACCGAATATCTTTTGTTGTTGGTCGGCACTGTGCTGGTTAACAACTTTGTACTGGTGAAGTTTTTGGGCTTATGTCCATTCATGGGCGTATCTAAAAAACTCGAAACCGCGATTGGTATGGGGTTAGCAACGACTTTCGTGCTAACTCTCGCATCCGTGTGCGCGTACCTAGTTGAAAGTTACATTCTAGAACCATTACATCTGCAATATCTGCGTACGATGAGCTTTATTTTGGTGATCGCCGTTGTGGTGCAATTTACCGAAATGGTGGTCCACAAAACCAGCCCGACCTTGTATCGATTGTTAGGTATCTTCCTACCACTGATCACCACTAACTGTGCGGTATTGGGTGTCGCCTTACTGAACATTAATGAGAACCATAATTTCATTGAGTCGATCATTTATGGATTTGGTGCTGCCGTTGGCTTCTCTCTGGTACTAATTCTATTTGCCTCAATGCGTGAACGTATTGGTGCCGCTGACGTTCCAGCTCCTTTTAAAGGTGCATCAATTGCGATGATCACCGCGGGCTTGATGTCACTCGCCTTTATGGGCTTTACAGGTTTGGTGAAGTTGTAATGAGCTCAATATTAATCGCAGTTATCGCTATCGCTGTTCTTGCCGCGATATTTGGTGCCGTTTTAGGCTTTGCCTCTATCCGTTTCAAAGTCGAAGCGGATCCTATTGTCGATCAGATCGACAATATTCTTCCGCAGACCCAATGTGGTCAGTGTGGCTATCCGGGTTGTCGCCCTTATGCGGAAGCTATCGCGAATGGCGATGAGATCAATAAGTGTCCTCCGGGTGGTCAAGCAACCATCGAAAAACTTGCAGACCTAATGGGCGTCGAAGCAACTGACTCTGCACATGACCTTGAAAATGCGGTAAAGACTGTCGCATTTATTCATGAGGATATGTGTATTGGTTGTACTAAATGTATTCAAGCTTGTCCTGTCGACGCGATTGTCGGCGGTACAAAAGCACTTCACACCGTCATTAAGGATGAGTGTACAGGTTGCGACCTTTGTGTTGCCCCGTGCCCTACTGACTGTATTGAAATGATACCTGTAGAAACCACTACAGCGAGCTGGAAGTGGCAAATGGACGCCATTCCTGTTGTTGATATTACCGATTCTGCTGCTGAGCAGAAAAGTGTGAATTAAGGACTGGTATGTTGTCACTAATCGAACAAATCAAATCTGGTGCGCTGTGGACATTTCCCGGCGGTGTACACCCAGCAGAAAACAAGACTCAGTCGGTCAAGACAGCCATTGCGCGCGCGCAAATACCCGCTGAAATTGTTTTACCTGTAAAACAGCATATTGGTAAACCCGGAACCCTGACAGTCGACGTTGGCGATCAAGTGCTGAAAGGCCAAGCGCTAACTAAGTACGACATGAGTTTCATGCTGCCAGTCCACGCACCAACATCTGGTCGTGTGGTCGCTATCGAGCCAAGAACTACCGCGCACCCATCGGGTCTGAGCGAAACTTGTATCGTTATCGAACCTGATTTTGAAAACACTTGGGTAGAGCGTGAAACATGGGGTGACTTTACCCAACGCACACCTGACGAACTGATTGAGAAAATCCGTTTAGCGGGTGTCTCCGGTATGGGTGGTGCAGGCTTCCCTACCGCGAAAAAAATTCAATCGGGTTTAGCTCGCACAGAAATTCTGATCATCAATGCGGCAGAGTGTGAACCTTACATCACAGCCGATGACATGCTGATGCGTGAGCATGCGGATGAAATCATCCAAGGCATTGAGGTTGTCGAACATATTCTGAAACCGAAACTGACCGTTATTGGTATTGAAGACAACAAACCTGAAGCCGTTAAAGCCTTACAACACGCCGCTGAACATAAAGATATTGTTATCCGCGTTATTCCGACCAAATACCCATCTGGTGGTGAAAAGCAGCTGATCAAAATTCTAACCGATAAGGAAGTGCCAAACGGCGGTATTCCTGCAGACATCGGTATTTTGGTTCAGAACGTCGGCTCTCTATACGCTATCAAACGTGCTGTGGTTGACGGTGAAGCACTAGTAGATCGCATCGTGACATTGACTGGTGACACCTTCAAGCAACCACGTAATGTTTGGTCACTGCTTGGTACCCCTGTTCAGTCATTACTTGATGAGTTTGGTTACAAAGCCGATAAGAAGTTACCTCGGCTAATTATGGGCGGTCCTATGATGGGCTTTACCCTGCCCCATTCTCAGGTGCCAATCACCAAAACCTCTAACTGTATTCTAGCGCCTACACGCAAAGAGATTTCACCTAACCAATATGAAATGGCGTGTATCCGCTGCGGCCAATGTGCCGAAGCGTGCCCTGCATCTCTACTGCCACAGCAGCTTTTATGGCATTCAAAAGCCGAAGAGTTGGATAAGTGTGAAGAGCTCAATATTAAAGATTGTATTGAGTGTGGTGCTTGTGCCTTCGTCTGCCCGAGTGAAATTCCACTGGTGCAATATTACCGCCAAGCTAAAGCGGAAATCCGTACACGCAAAGAAGAGTCAGAAGCAGCAGAGCGAGCTAAAGTTCGCTTCGAAGAGAAGAAAGCACGTCTAGAGCGCGATAAAGCAGCACGCGAAAACCGCTTTAAGAAAGCCGCTGACGATCGTCGTAAAGAGATAAAACAAACTGGCGGCGACGATGCGATCGCGGCAGCAATTGCTCGCGTCAAAGCTCAGAAATCAGAAGCAAACTCATCAGAAGAGAAAGCGGTTAAACCTGCAGTTGCAGCTGCGATTGCCAAAGCGAAAGCCAAACAAGCAGCCGCTGCCACGAGTGGTCAGGCTGAACCTGATAATTCTGCAATGGCCAAATTGCGTGAAGAACGCAAGCAACAAGCCCGCGAACGCAAAGCAGCTAAAGAGCAACAAGATACTGCAAGCTCAACGGACAACAAGAAAGATGCCGTTGCTGCTGCTATTGCTCGTGCCAAGGCGAAAAAAGCCGAACAAGCACAAAATGCTAGCTCTGACGCTCCTGCAGAAGACAAGAAAGCTGCAGTTGCCGCTGCGATTGCTCGCGCTAAAGCGAAAAAAGCACAAGCAAGTGAAGCGAATGAGTCTGATGCGCCACCAGCAGCAGAGGATAAGAAAGCCGCTGTAGCTGCTGCGATTGCCCGTGCTAAAGCGCGTAAAGCTGAGCAACAAGCGGTGAAAACAGACGAAAGCAGTGGCGCTACCAAGGAACAAGCTTCTGAGGAAGATCCGAAGAAAGCGGCCGTTGCTGCTGCCATCGCCCGCGCTAAAGCTCGTAAAGCTGAGCAACAAGCGGTGAAAACAGACGAAAGCAGTGGCGCTACCGAGGAACAAGCTTCTGAGGAAGATCCGAAGAAAGCGGCCGTTGCTGCTGCCATCGCCCGCGCTAAAACTCGTAAAGCTGAGCAACAAGCACCAAAAGCGGAACAGCAAGCGGCAAAAGCAGACGTAAGCAATGACGCTACTGAGGAACAAGCTACCGAGGACGATCCTAAGAAAGCAGCCGTTGCTGCTGCCATCGCCCGTGCTAAAGCGCGTAAAGCGGAACAGCAAGCGGCGAAAGCAGATGAAAGCAATGATGCGAATGAAGAGCAAGCTGTCGAGGAAGATCCAAAGAAAGCGGCCGTCGCTGCTGCCATCGCCCGTGCTAAAGCGCGCAAAGCTGAGCAACAAGCGGAGAAAGCAGACGAAAGCAATGACGCGAATGAAGAGCAAGCTTCTGAGGACGATCCTAAGAAAGCAGCCGTTGCTGCTGCCATCGCCCGAGCTAAAGCTCGTAAAGCAGAAAAAGAACAACAAAAACAAACTGAGGAGAAAGAGTAGTGGCCTTTTTTATTGCCAGCTCACCCCATGCGCATAGTCGTAGAAGCACTCCTGACCTAATGAAATGGGTAGCGCTTTGTGCCCTACCCGGCTTAGCCGCTCAGACATACTTTTTTGGTTGGGGTACGATCATCCAACTACTATTGGCTATTGTCATTGGCTTAAGTCTTGAAGCACTTGTTATGCTCGCAAGAAAGCGCCCACCAATGTCGGCACTAAGAGACAACAGTGCCTTGGTGACAGCGTGGTTACTCGCGATTGCTATACCGCCACTTTCTCCGTGGTGGGTAATCACTATCGGTCTGATTTTCGCCATTGTAATAGCCAAGCATCTATACGGTGGTATTGGCCAGAACCTCTTCAACCCAGCCATGGTCGCCTACGTTGTGCTGCTTATTTCATTCCCAGTACAAATGACCAGTTGGATCTCTCCGCAGGAACTTCAAGCTACACCTGTATCTAGTGGCGATGCATTGTCGCTCATTTTCACCGGTTTTAACCTTGAAGGACTTTCGCTGCAACAAATTCGTACTGGCATTGATGGCATTACCATGGCAACGCCACTGGATGCATTCAAGACAGCCCTGACTGCAGGAAATACCGCTAGTGAAGCACTAACTCAACCCCAGTTCGGTGGTTTAGCCGGTATTGGTTGGGAGTGGGTTAACCTCGCTTATTTAGTCGGCGGCTTGCTTCTTATCAAGCTACGAGTCATTAATTGGCATATCCCGGTAAGCTTTTTAGTTAGCTTAACCTTGATTAGTGGCCTATTTATGTTGCTAAGCCCAGGCACAACGGCATCACCAACCATTCACCTGCTTTCAGGTGCGACTATGCTGGGTGCATTCTTTATCGCAACTGACCCGGTTTCAGCTTCAACGACCGTCAAAGGTCGACTGATCTTTGGTGCGTTCATTGGCGCAATGGTCTTTATCATTCGTTCTTGGGGTGGCTTCCCTGATGGTGTTGCATTTGCAGTACTACTCGGCAATATGTGTGTACCATTGATTGATTACTACACCAAACCAAGAACCTACGGTCACTAAGGCGTTATCATGTTAAATGCAATTAAAAAAAATGGTGCTGTTTTAGCGATTTTTGCCTGTGCATCAACGGGTGTTGTTGCACTGACCAATTATTTAACAAAAGATCGTATTCATCTACAGGAGCAAAAGCAGCTTCTTTCAGTATTAAACCAAGTCATTCCCCACGACTTGCACGATAACGATCTCTATCAAGCGTGTACCTTAGTGAGCGATCCTAAACTCGGTACTGACCAAGCAATGCCTGTCTATATGGCGACACTCAACGGTGAACCGTCAGCCATGGCGATTGAAGCGATCGCACCAGATGGTTATAACGGCGCGATTAAAATTATTGTGGGCATTGAGCAAGATGGCACTATTTCCGGTACACGTATCTTGAGTCATCAAGAAACACCGGGGCTTGGTGATAAAATAGACTTACGTATATCGGACTGGATTCTTGGCTTTACCGGTAAACAAGTGACTGACAACAATCAAGCAGACTGGAAAGTACGCAAAGATGGTGGTCAATTTGATCAGTTTACTGGTGCAACCATCACGCCACGCGCGGTCGTTAAGGCGGTCAAGAACACGGTAGATTTCGTCAACAGCAATCGTGACCAGATTCAGTCTCAGCCACTAAATTGTGGAGGCAATAATGAGTGATCATAAAACACTGATTAAAAATGGCATGTGGGATAACAACCCCGCGCTCGTTCAGCTCCTCGGCCTATGTCCACTACTTGCGGTGTCTTCAACCGTCACTAACGCGTTGGGCCTCGGCATTGCAACGTTACTCGTCTTGGTCGGCTCAAACGTTACGGTTTCACTAGTACGTGATTACGTGCCGAAAGAAGTGCGCATTCCAGTATTTGTCATGATCATTGCCGCACTGGTAACTTGCGTACAGCTATTGATGAACGCCTATGCTTACGGGCTATACCTATCATTAGGCATCTTTATTCCATTGATCGTAACTAACTGTATCATTATTGGCCGCGCTGAAGCGTTTGCTTCGAAAAATGATGTCCTACCTTCTGCTCAAGATGGCTTTTGGATGGGACTGGGGATGACGAGCGTGTTAGTCATACTCGGTGCAATGCGAGAAATCATCGGTAATGGCACCCTGTTTGATGGTGCGGATTTACTGCTCGGTGATTGGGCGACCTCACTACGTATTGAAGTATTCCAATTCGATAATAGCTTCTTATTAGCACTGCTCCCACCAGGTGCCTTTATTGGTGTGGGACTGCTTATCGCACTTAAGAATGTTATCGATAAACAGATTGCAGCCCGTCAGCCAAAACAAGAAAAACAAGCCATCGAGCGAGCAAGAGTGACAAATCAATAATAATCATCAAACAAGCTTTGTATTGATGAACACAAGCACTGGAAAGCAGCCTCAAAATGAACAAAGACAAACGAAGATTAATCCTAGAGCGTCTTAGAGAGAATAATCCAAACCCGCAAACAGAGCTCAACTGGAGTACCCCATTTGAACTTTTGATCGCGGTACTGCTCTCAGCTCAGGCAACCGACGTAAGTGTTAACAAAGCGACGGACAAGCTCTACCCGATTGCAAATACACCGCAAGGGCTCTTTGACTTGGGTGTGGATGGGGTAAAAGAGTACATCAAGACCATCGGTCTATTTAATTCAAAAGCTGAGAACGTCATCAAAACGTGTAAGATCATCCTTGATAAACACAACGGTGAAGTTCCAGAAGATCGCGAAGCGTTAGAAGCACTACCCGGTGTTGGTCGTAAAACAGCCAACGTGGTGCTTAATACCGCTTTTGGCTGGCCAACTATCGCGGTAGATACCCATATTTATCGCGTTTCCAATCGAACCAAGCTGGCAATGGGCAAGAATGTCGACCAAGTTGAAGAAAAACTTCTCAAAGTCGTGCCGAAAGAGTTCAAGTTGGATGTTCATCACTGGTTGATTCTTCATGGGCGTTACACCTGTATCGCGCGTAAGCCACGTTGTGGCAGCTGTATCATCGAAGACCTGTGTGAATTCAAAGAAAAAGTTTACCCTGAAGATTAGGAGAACAAACAATGTCAAACGGACGTATTCTTCACACCATGCTACGTGTTGGTGACTTAGATAAATCAATCCAGTTTTACACTGACGTGATGGGTATGCAGCTACTGCGTACCAACGAAAACAAAGAGTATGAATATACTTTAGCTTTTGTTGGCTTCGAAGATGAATCTCAAGGCGCTGTCATTGAACTGACGTATAACTGGGGTACCACTGAATACGACCTCGGTTCTGCATTTGGTCATATCGCGATTGGTGTTGATGACATTTACACCACTTGTGATGCGATTAAAGCTGCGGGTGGTAACGTAACTCGTGAACCTGGCCCGGTAAAAGGCGGTTCAACACACATCGCTTTTGTAAAAGACCCTGACGGCTACATGATTGAATTAATTCAAAACAAACAAGCTTCAGCAGGTTTAGAAGGCTAAGTCGACCAAGCCGAGTTATTAAAAATGGGACAGCACTTCGCTGTTCCTTTTTTTTAACTTTACTCGATAATAATTATCATTTACTCTTTTAACCATTCGGAGTTAGGAGAGCATAACAATGGCAATTGCAGAATGGGAGAAGCATACTCTACTCGCTGATGTGGCATTAAAGGATAATGACCATTTGCGCAGCATTCTTCATTATCAACAAGCCCTTACATTAAGTGAGCGTATCGGAGATGAAACTGAAGTTGATGTCGAAGACCGACTGATGATTTCAGTGATCTCATGCCA
Organism: Vibrio orientalis CIP 102891 = ATCC 33934; assembly: GCF_000176235.1. Lineage (NCBI taxonomy): Bacteria > Pseudomonadati > Pseudomonadota > Gammaproteobacteria > Vibrionales > Vibrionaceae > Vibrio > Vibrio orientalis. Next base: position 1,693,127 of record NZ_ACZV01000005.1, read on the forward strand.
CAATATGGCGATGTTTTGGCGCAATATTGGTGATATTAAGTACGAACTAAAGTACCTGCAGCTCGCTTCAGAAAAAGTGCTGACCTTGGTACCACAATGCCCTAACACTGATTGTGACGCTTTTATCGATTCGATGGGGTGTTGCAAAAAAGCCCTTGTAGAGTTTATGAAACGCCACCCGAACCCGAAGATTGCTCAGTTAGTGCAGGATATCGATACCGCGACAAACTGCAATCTCATCGCTAAGTTCCGCTTAAACTAGCGCTAGCACGATCAAAAAAGGCCAGTCTCACTGGCCTTTGTCTTCTATACCTGCGTTCTGCCTAAAGAAATCACAACGCGTCGGTTTCTGTCTTTACCAATTGGTGACGCATTGTCATCGATCGGTCGGCGTTTACCATACCCCTGAACACGGATACGGTCTTCTGGTAAGCCAAGAGATTTAAAGTAATTCTGTAGCACTTCTGCACGGCGCTCTGACAAATTCTGACTGGCGCTCTTGCTATCTTCGGCGTCGGTGTAGGTTGAGACTAAAACCAGATCAATATCTTGGTTATGCTTAATGTACTCGGCAATCTGAGCGAGACGCTTTTGCGATTGCTTATTCAGCTCAACGCTAGTTCGATCATAGTGAAGAATGGTGAAAGCAATATCTTCAAAACTGTATGGCAGTAAGTTAGCAATACAATCGCTAAAGACATTGTATGAACGTTGAAATAATACAGAGGACAGCGCGACTTCAACACGTTGATCTCGGCTACGCCACTCTTGATAGCTAAAAGTTGGGTAACGCCCCTTCTCTAGCTCACCTAAAACATTCCAAGCTGTTTGACCACCAACATAACCATCAAATTGTTGGAAAAAACGAATGTTAGTAATACGGTCAGCACTATCGCCAGGTCGCCATGCAGGTGGCATAGAAATCAGGCTCACATCGCGTGTCTGACCCATTGGTCGTTTCATCTTCAACTCAAGGTCGAGATTAATTTTTTTACTCGCATAAGAGGAAAATACCGCTTCGCCATAATTAGGAATTGGATGAACCAAGCGACACTCTAATGGCGTATTGGCAACCATTTGCCATGTCGACTGTTGAGGCGTTGCAACGTACTGCTTTTCAAGCGCGAACACCGAAGGTGCTAACGTTATCAAAGACATAGCGATACCGGTTGCAAACAACTTCTTCATACAAACTTCTTCTCTCATTAGGGCTGGCAGAACTTAACTTGCCGCTAAAAAATCTTCTATCAGATTAATGCAAAAACCTAGCCAGAATATTTGTATAGTACAAATCACCATTGTTTCTTTTTCAATCAGCATTTACGGTTTTTCTTCCGCTTAGAATCTGCAATAATGCCAGCCCTGTCACATTATATGAAGTACACATGACTATAGAAAACGAAGCATTGACGCTAAAAAAACGATTTCGTGGCTACTTTCCGGTAGTTATTGACGTAGAAACTGCAGGTTTCAACGCCAAAACGGATGCGCTTCTGGAAATCTGCGCCGTTACTTTAAAAATGGATGAAAACGGCGATTTAGCACCTGCTTCAACCATTCATTTTCATGTCGAACCTTTTGAAGGTGCCAACCTTGAAAAAGAAGCGTTAGAGTTTAATGGTATCCGTGACCCATTTAGCCCTCTACGTGGTGCTGTGACCGAAGCGGAAGCTCTCAAAGAAATCTACAAACTCGTCCGCAAAGAACAAAAAGCTGCAGACTGTAGCCGTGCCATCATGGTTGCCCACAATGCCACCTTCGATCACAGTTTTGTGATGGAAGCGAGCGAGCGCTGCAAGCTTAAACGAGTCCCTTTTCATCCCTTCGCGACGTTTGATACCGCTGCACTAAGTGGCTTGGCTTACGGCCAAACTGTATTAGCTAAAGCGTGTAAAACAGCCGGGATGGATTTTGACAATAAAGAAGCCCACTCTGCCCTATACGATACTCAAAAAACGGCAGAACTCTTCTGCGGTATCGTCAACAAATGGAAAGCCCTTGGTGGCTGGCCGGTCGTTGAACCCGACACCGACAAAAAATAAAAACGTAAACACAACACACGAGTAAATTATGAACCCTGTTGTCATTTCTGTATGTATCATGCTTGCCTTAGCACTGATGCGTGTGAATGTCGTCGTTGCTTTGACATTCAGCGCCATCGTCGGTGGTTTGGTTTCCGGCATGGAGCTCAATCAAGCGGTTGCCGCTTTTGAGAGTGGTTTAGGTGGTGGCGCAACCATCGCATTAAGCTACGCAATGTTAGGCACATTCGCCGTTGCGATCTCTCGCTCTGGTATCACTGACCTACTAGCAAATAGCGTCATCAAACGTATTCATGGTAAAGAGAATGCTGCGGCATCGACTGGTCTAAAATATGCAGTGTTAATCGCATTAGTTCTTGTGACAATGTCATCTCAGAACGTTATTCCTGTCCATATCGCCTTTATCCCTATCTTGATTCCACCTTTGTTGGGCGTATTCGCTAAGTTAAACCTCGACCGTCGTATGATCGCCTGTGTACTGACCTTTGGTCTAGTCACGCCTTATATGGTTCTTCCAATCGGTTTTGGTGGTATTTTCTTAAACAATATTCTATTGAAAAATTTGCATGACAACGGTTTAGAAAACGTTGTTGCAAGCCAAGTCCCAGTCGCGATGTTACTGCCAGCAGCTGGTATGATTTTTGGTCTTCTAACGGCGATTTTCTTTAGCTACCGTAAACCGCGTCAGTATAAAGAGACTGAGCTAACCCGAGTGGACAACAGCACTAAAGAGATCCAGCCGAAGAATATCGCGGTCGCCGCCGCAGGTATCGTTGCTGCGCTAAGCGTTCAGCTAATGACTGGTTCAATGATCATTGGTGGCCTTGCTGGCTTCATGGTGTTCACCTTTGGTGGCGTGATTGCTTGGAAAGAGACGCACGACGTCTTTACTAAAGGCGTACACATGATGGCGATGATCGGCTTTATCATGATCGCGGCAGCAGGTTTTGCTGCAGTCATGAAGCAAACTGGTGGCGTTGAATCTTTGGTTGAAGCGTTGGCAACAAGCATTGGTGACAATAAACCACTAGCGGCACTATTGATGTTGGTTGTTGGTCTACTGGTTACTATGGGTATTGGCTCATCGTTCTCTACGATTCCAATCCTAGCGACAATTTACGTTCCACTGGCTGCAGCATTTGGCTTCTCTCCAATGGCAACGATTGCTCTAGTCGGTACTGCGGCAGCGCTTGGTGATGCAGGTTCACCAGCGTCAGACTCGACTTTAGGCCCTACATCAGGTCTAAATGCCGACGGTCAGCACGAGCATATTTGGGAAACCGTAGTGCCTACCTTTATCCACTACAATATCCCACTGATTGTGTTTGGTTGGATTGCCGCAATGGTTCTGTAACCTCAATCGGTTACTGATATTTAAGGCATAAAAAAAGCTGACATGATGTCAGCTTTTTTATTACCTGTAATTGGCGACTACTTCGATTGTTTTTCAACAACCGCAGCTAGCACAGGAGCCATATCTTGCAATAACTGCTCTTCAACAGGTTTACCCGTTGAGTCAGTCACGTTAATAGAAGTTCGGTTGCCAAGGTCACCAAATAGGAAAGTATAAGTGCCAGACTTAAGTGCAATCGGCTTAACACCAATGTCATTCCAGAACTCATCATCCGGAGAAGCATACTTCGCTTTAACATGACCTTGTGATTGGTTACGCTCTTCTAAAGTAAAGCCCATCTCTGGAAGCAGTTTCGGTAGACGCTGCCACAACACGTTATATGGTGTACGAGCAATGATAACCGGGAAACCACTGCGGTCCGTGCCCATCGTAACCGGAATCTTCTTAACCAACTCTTGTGCTTTACGCGCGGCTTCTTCACGAAGATCTAAGTCGTAGCGAGCTGTCACTAAGTTTGTCATCAAAGCATTGTAACGCTCTTTATTGGTTGCAGTCACAGGCATCTCTTTACCCGCTTCACGCCAATCAATGAGAGAGATCTTAAAGCCATGGCGTCCACCAGCGGCAACCCGTTCGATAGCGTAACGAGCGCCTAGCTCACCATCTTCATCTTCTGATGTCCAGGTAACCCAGTCGGTTTCAATGCGTGTAGCCGTTTGCTCTCGAACGCCAATTTGACGTTCTTCCAGCATGGTTAACGCTGTCTGCCACACCTTTTCTACTTCATCTTCACGCAGCAGCCAAAGTGTAGTTTCGCCTTGCTGTCTTTCAGCACGTGCGCCAGGAATAAGCTCTAGTACCTGTTGAGGTGGTCGAATATCGACTTCACGACCAACACCACCAGTAAACTCTCCCTGAGGGATTTTGTAGTCAATGTAGAACTGACGTTTCGCACCGTCAGCTAATGTCCACTCTTCTAGCGGTGGAGTATTTAAGTACTCAAAGTCATCTTTAGCCTGACGACGTTGAGTCGCACTGCCTGAACATGCACTTAAAACAAAAACAGCTAGTGAACTGACGACTAGCTGGTGAGACAATTTCATTGAAACTCCTGATACCTATATACCGGAGCGTTAAACTCCGGCAATCCATCTTTAATTTAGTAAATGCAAGCTTCTGTCATTGCTTGAGCAACGATTGGGCGAGCTTTCTCTGACAGTTCTGTCAGCGGCAAACGTAAATCGCCGTGCTCAATGAGACCCATTTTATGTGCTGCCCATTTTACTGGAATTGGGCTAGATTCAACGAATAAGTTTTTGTGTAGCGGCATCAAACGTTGATTGATGATTTCCGCTTCTTCAAACTTACCTTCTTTCGCTAATCTGAACATTGTTGCCATATCTTCAGCAGCAATGTTGTTTGTTACCGAAATGACACCGTGGCCACCTTGCTTAACAAATTCAAGGCCAGATGAATCATCACCACTTAGTAAGATAAAATCTTCGCCACAAAGTTCACGATGAATTGCAATTCTGCTTAAATCACCCGTCGCATCTTTCAATGCAACGATGTTTTCGATCTCTGCTAGGCGCGCCACAGTCTCTGGTAACAAGTCTACCGCTGTACGACCCGGAACATTGTACAGGATCTGTGGTACATCGCTTTCTTCAGCAATCGCTTTATAGTGTTGGAACAAACCTTCTTGAGTTGGCTTGTTGTAGTAAGGCGTCACACTTAGGCATCCTGCAATGCCTGAGTTGTTCAGTAGACGGCTGAAAGTGACGGATTCATGGGTTGCATTGGCACCTGTGCCCGCAATTACTGGAATACGTCCCTCAGCGAACTCAACAACCTTAGTGACAACCTTGACATGCTCTTCAATAGTCAGCGTCGCCGATTCACCAGTGGTACCAACTGCAACGATGCCATCGCTTTTCGCTGCAACATGGTAGTCCACAAGTTTCTTCAGGCTTACGTAATCAACTTCGCCATCATTATTAAACGGTGTAATTAACGCTACAATACTTCCTGAAAACATGTCTTTCTCCCTAATTTAGATACTAATCGCATGGTACTGTAAGGCGATTGATAAAGACAAGCACTGAGACCCGCTTAAATCACCTATTTGAATGAATATTTATCAGATGTTAGAACTTTGGCAACTTACTCCTTTAATTTCGGCTAATGTCAGTTCCTAGCAAGGAATACGTATGGTCACTCACAGCTGTTTAATTTACACCCGAACGCACCAATAAAAAGCGTTTCAGGTACATTTCTATAGCGGCCTAATGTGCTAAGCTATCTGATTAATAATTGAAACATTAATAAGTGAAGTTATGACTCAACATATAGTGATTACTGCCGTAGGAACGGATCGCCCCGGGGTGTGCAACCAAGTTGTACATTTAGTCACTCAGTCCGGATGCAATATTGTTGATAGTCGCATTGCCCTATTTGGTAACGAATTCACTCTCATCATGCTTCTTTCTGGCAATAACGCGGCTGTCACTCGCGTAGAAACAACATTGCCACTACTTGGCCAAGAACATGATCTCATTACGATCATGAAGCGCACATCTACCCATGCGCATTTGGACAATGCCTACACATTAGAAGTTTTTGTCGAATCTGAAGATAAGCCGGGGTTAACGGAAAAGTTTACCCACTTCTTTGCTCAAAAGAATATTGGCCTGTCATCGCTCAGCGCCCAAACGATAGACAAAGACAAAATTAATACAGAGACCAACCAGTTCCACATCGCGATCACGGCGACAGTCGACTCTGAGTGCAATTTAATGCAACTGCAAGAAGAGTTTGACAACCTGTGCCAGCAACTGTCGGTTCAAGGTTCTCTGAACTTTATAAAAAACAGCCAATAAAAAGGAATCTCCATGAACACGCTTACCGCAGGCGCTCCAGCTCCAGCGTTCTCACTTCTCGATCAAAATGGCGAAACGGTTACTCTTAATGACTTTAAAGGTAAAAAAGTTCTGTTTTACTTTTACCCTAAAGCGATGACACCTGGCTGTACGGTACAAGCTCAAGGTCTACGTGATGTAAAAGCAGAGCTAGATGCTCACAATGTGGTAGTACTGGGCGTGAGTATCGATCCAGTCAAACGCCTCGGCAAATTCATCGAGCGCGACGAGCTTAACTTTACGCTACTGTCAGATGAAGACCACGCTGCTGCCGATCAATTTGGCGTATGGGGCGAGAAGAAATTTATGGGCAAAATTTATGACGGCCTGCACCGCATCAGCTTCTTGATCAATGAAGAAGGTGTAATTGAACATGTCTTCAATAAGTTCAAAACTAAGACTCACCATGAAGTCGTATTAGATTACTTAAACGAGAATAAGTAGTCCTCAGAATAAAAAAACGCCAGCGATATCGCTGGCGTTTTTATTTGCCGTATCCAATAAACTACACGATGAACTTATTCAAGATTGCATCTTGCTCACGTACGTTCTCGGTCTGAACTTGCATCGCCATATTGGCTTCTTCCGCCGAGTCCGCAACTTGTGTCGACAGATCTTTAATCTTCACTGTATTGCTATTGATCTCTTCAGCTACCAAGCTTTGCTCTTCTGCCGCAGAAGCGATCTGCATGTTCATATCACTGATTCGCTGAATCGCTTCACGAATACGCTGGAGTGCACCATCTGCCGCTTGTGCTTTATCAACAGCATCCACCGCTGTGTTCTTACTCTCATTCATTGCTGCAGACACTGAGCTTGCTCCTGCTTGCAACTGCTCAATCATGTTACGAATCTCGGTAGTCGACTCTTGTGTACGCTGAGCCAGTGTTCTTACTTCATCGGCGACTACCGCAAAGCCTCTGCCTGACTCACCAGCACGTGCTGCCTCAATCGCCGCATTAAGCGCAAGCAAGTTAGTTTGGTCAGCAATATCATTGATAACCTTTAAAATAGTTTCGATATTCGCCGTAGCCGACTCTAGACCTTGAACTTCTTCTACCGCCTGATCAATTCGCGCAGAAAGCATATCAATCGAAGCCGTAGTGTCACTAACAACCGATGAACCATCTTGCGTCGCATCATCCGCTTCTTTTGCAGCGCCCGCAGCACCTTGAGCATTGTTAGCAACTTCCGTTGCCGTCACTGCCATCTCGTTCATCGCCGTTGCAAGTTGCTCGAGCTCTTCAAGCTGACTGCGCATCGCGCTCGCTGAATGCTGCGCACCTTGAACTGTCATTTCAGTGCCACGCAAGATCTCAACGCCAATCGCTTTCGATTGTTGGATTTGTGTCTGCAATGTTTGAGTAAAGGTATTAAAGCCTTCTGCAAGCTCAGCAAACTCTTTATCAGTATTGGTATCTAAGCGTTTCGTCAAATCACCTTGACCCGAAGCCACATCTTTAATCGCTTCATTCAACGTCGCAAGTGGGCGCATCAGAGCTTTGATTAGGAAACTTAGAACGACAACACTGAGTACAACACCAATCAGAACATAAATAATCGAGCTATTGCGCATATCTGCAATGGTCGCAAATGCGATATCTTCATCAACAACAGCACCGACATACCAGTTCTCTGATGGCACTTTAGTAAAGCGCACCATTAGGTTCTTACCGTCTTGCTCAAAGTGTTGGCTGCTTTCTTGTACCTTGGCACTCGGTAAGTAACTTGTCAGGTTTTCGCCATTGTTTGCCGCATCAGGGTGAGCGATAGTGGTACCGTCAGCCGTAACAATAAATAGGTAGCCCGCATCTAATAGGTTCACACTGTTGACCAAATCAGCTAAACCGCCTAACTCCATGTCGTAAAACATACCCGCCATAAAGCGACCGTTTTCTTTAACTGGTGTACCAATTGAAATGATCACTTTCTTTGACGAGACATCGACGTATGGGTCTGTGACAACCAAACGACCTTGCGCTTTGGCATCTTTAAACCATGGGCGAACACGCGGATCATAGTCGGGGCCGGCTTCCCAACCATCGTCATTTTCGACAACGAAACCATCTGCCTCGTAACCAAAACCGACAGCTAAGAAACTGCCTTTAAGCTCAGGTTTCTCTAATATCTCTTTTACTAACTGTCGATTTTGCGGATCAATTTCAATCACCTCAGTGGTTGATTGAGCCAGAGATTTCTTACTCTCCATCTCGGAAACGACGGTGTTTTTAACCCCTTTCACCATCTCGGTAAGACTGGTGTCCACCAGCGCTTCGACTTCCTGTTTAACGGTACTTAGCTGCTGAATCGACAACAACGTCACGGTAACCAAAAGTAATGCTGAAGAAGCTGCAACGATTTTTTGACTGAATTTCATAGTATTCCTTTATTGTTCGGCAAGCTTGTTATTATTGTTATTAGTATAGTTATCGTCTGACGTAACGTTTACTTAAGAAATTTCTTACAAATTTAGCGATAAGTAAATTCTAAAGGGGTGAAAAATGCCAACTGGTGCACAAATAAAAAGCCCCAAAGCATGCGCCTTGGGGCTTTTTATGTAATCGTTTGCACTTATTTAAGGGGGTTAAGTGCTTAATTCTTCTTCATGACTAGGCAATGCATTCCAAACAGCTTTCACTAAGGTTGCCAATGGGATAGCGAAGAATACGCCCCAGAATCCCCATAGCCCACCAAACACCAATACCGCAACAATGATTGCTACTGGATGAAGGTTAACCGCTTCAGAAAACAGCACTGGCACTAATACATTACCATCAAGCGCTTGGATAATACCGTAAGCAATCAGTAACCAATAAAATTGAGGTGTTAGCCCCCATTGGAACAGGCCAACAATAGCTACAGGCACCGTGACTGCTGCTGCACCAATGTAGGGGATGAGCACAGAGAAGCCGACCGCAACCGCAAGCAATACCGCATAGCGCAAGTCAAGAATCGCAAAGGTAATGTAGCTCACACTGCCGACGATTAAGATCTCCATGACCTTACCGCGAATATAGTTAGAGATTTGCTCGTTCATCTCGTGCCACACTTTATTTGCCAGTCGGCGGTTACGAGGTAGCATGCCACTCGCCATTTCAATCATCTCTTCTTTGTCTTTCAATAAGAAGAAAACCAGTAATGGAACCAAGATCAAATAAACACCCAGTGTTGCGAGGCTAACTAAGGATGCCAGCGAGCCTTTCACAACCGTCTCACCCATACCAATCACTTGGTTTTTCGCATTGGTTACCAACGACTCGACGATTTGGAAGTTTTCAAGCTCAGGGTAACGATGAGGTAGCTCTGAGATAAAGCCTTGCAGACCAACATACATAGTCGGGATATCGTTGATAAGGTTACCAACTTGCTGCCAAATGGTCGGTACTAATCCAAAAATGGCCACTATCATCAAACTAATAAAACCGAGGATGACCAAAATCACGGCGAGCGTTCGTGGGATTCCCACACGAGAAAGCTGAACAACCGGCCACTCAAGCAAATAGGCCAGTACAATGGCAACCAATAACGGTGCAATCAAATTGCCAAAGAAATAAATCGTAATGAAACCAAACAGCAGAATTGCCACTAGGCTCACTGCGTGCGGATCAGAAAAACGTCGTTTATACCAACGACTCACCATTTCAAACATTCAACTAGGTTCCTTAATCACTTGCATACGGTAATAGCCATTCATCTCTTCACAAGTCAGGCTAAACAAGTGGTTATGAAGAAATCGGGTAATATCTTTCATTGAGTTAGAATCGGACACTAAGATTTGCGTTTGCACACCGACGGCTAATCCTTTTGTGTGACGCTTAGCAAGTAAAAGCGCCATAGGACACCGCTCTTGGCGTAAATCCAAAATATTAGGTTCCATTCTTTCGCCCGATGCATATTATTACGGCTAGATATTGTATAGTGTTTTTTTGCATGCGTCAGTGTAAATAGTCTGTGTAAAGTCACTACTCTGACCTTACAACTGAATTCGAAGCTGGGATTGGAAACCATCTTGACTCTACGCTGTCCAAGCGTATACCTACCTTGTTAGTATAGATCTAACCCTAGGTGAAGAATTAATGGAGTATCATCTTTCATATATGTTTAAACGTACGCGTTCATTAGTCTGCCTATGTGTCGCAGCGGCTTTAAGCACACCTGCCCCATCACTCGCAAACAGTTTAGATTTGCCAGATATCGGTACGACAGCAAGTAGCACACTGACCATTGACCAAGAAATTCAATATGGTGATGCGTATATGCGCATGATTCGTGCGAGTCAGCCTATCGTGAACGATCCGGTACTGAATGAGTATATTGACAGCTTAGGGCATCGATTAGTTGCCAATGCATCGGATGTTAAAACTCCGTTTACCTTCTTTATGATCCGCGATAGAAACATCAACGCATTTGCCTTCTTTGGCGGCTATGTTGCCTTGCATTCTGGCTTGTTTCTTCACGCGCAAAGTGAAAGTGAACTGGCGTCAGTCGTCGCGCACGAAATCGCTCACGTAACCCAAAGACACCTAGCGCGAAGCATGGAGGAGCAAGCAAGGCGCTCCCCTGCAACTATGGCAGCTCTTGCTGGAGCTCTATTGCTCGCGATTGCCTCACCAGAAGCAGGCATGGCAGCGGTCACCGCAGCGACAGCGGGCAATATGCAAGGGCAAATAAACTATACCCGTAGCAATGAAAAAGAAGCCGACCGTTTTGGTATTAATACCCTTGCGAAAGCGGGATTTGATGTCAATGCCATGCCTCGATTCTTTGGTCGACTTGCTGATGAATATCGTTACGCAAGTAAACCGCCGCCGATGCTGCTGACTCACCCATTACCCGAAGACCGTATTACCGATAGTCGCGCTCGTGCGCAAAATTACCCCGCGAGAAGAGTCGATCCTTCACTGAACTATCACTTAGCACGTGCACGTATTGTCGCTCGCTATGCCGGCATTGAAAGTAAAGCCGCGCAAGATTGGTTCAAACGAACGCAAAAGAAAGTCGCGCCAAATCTAAAAGTTGCCTTCGAATATGGTAAAGCACTGGTTCATCTAGATGACAACCAACTTGATCAGGCTGCCTTAATCTTAAATGACCTTATCAAGCAAGACCCTCACAACCTGTTTTATTTAGACGCAATGTCCGATTTGTATATCGCACAAAAACAAGCGGATAAAGCAGAAAGCCTGCTCAAACAAGCATTGAAGTCAGCACCCAACAATGCAGTCATCACGATTAACTACGCCAATGCATTGCTCAAACAAGAGAAAAATGAAGAAGCTGTCAAAGTGCTCCAGCGATACACACACGACAACCCGAAAGATGTGAACGGCTGGCACTTGCTTTCAGAGGCAAGCATCCACTTAGGAAAAAGCGATGAAGATCTGGCTGCTCGCGCCGAAATCCTCGCATTAAAAGCGAACTGGAACAAAGCGATTCAATACTATACCCAAGCAAGCCAATTGGTTGAGCTGGGAAGCTTAAAACAAGCAAGATACGATGCCCGCATTGACCAACTTATGGTTCAACGCGATCGCTTCTTAGCCTTACAATAATAAATGGAGAAACTGTCATGTCAGTCGTGATTTATCACAACCCTCGCTGTTCAAAAAGCCGTCAAACACTTGCACTGCTTGAAGAGAAAGGCATTCAGCCAGAGATCATTAAATACCTAGAAGCGACGCCAAGTATTGATGAGCTAAAAACACTAATGACTCAGCTAGAGATCACGGAAGTGCGCGATATGATGCGTACTAAAGAAGATATCTACAAAGAACTTGAGCTAAAAACGGCTGATGATGAAACACTGTTTAAAGCGATGAGCGAAAATCCAAAACTGATTGAACGACCTATCGTGATTGCTAACGGTAAAGCAAAACACGGCCGCCCGCCGGAGCAAGTTCTCGACATTCTATGATGTGCCAAGTTGTCATTCTCTATTACAGCCGTCATGGCTCTACACGATCTGTAGCAAGACAGATCGCACGAGGGGTGGAATCCATCCCTCAATGTGAGGCGCTACTGCGGACCGTAGACGAGCTAGAGGGAGAGTTCACCGCTCAAGATCCGATCATTAGTCTTGAAGAGCTCAAACATTGTGATGGGTTAGCGCTAGGTAGCCCGACTTGGTTCGGCAATATGGCTGCGCCACTAAAACACTTTTGGGACAAAACAACGCCGCTGTGGCTATCTGGTGATTTAATCGATAAGCCGGCGTGTGTGTTTACCTCCTCATCCAGTTTACACGGTGGGCAAGAAACAACCTTACACACCATGATGCAACCTCTCCTGCATCACGGCATGATGATCCTTGGTATTCCCTATTCGGAACCAAAGCTTCACTCGACACAAAGCGGCGGAACACCTTACGGTGCAAGTACAGTAAGCTCGTTAGGTAGCAAGCTGAGTGACGACGAAATGGTACTTGCTCAGCAACTTGGTAAACGCTTAGCGAACGCTGCATTAAAAATGAAGGAACGATAGATATGCATGAGATGCAACCCACCACAAAGCTATACCGCCTGTTAGCCTTGTTTGGCAACCTTGCACTACTTGCTTGGATAGCTCTTTGGCAACTGTCGCTTTCTCCACATCCACATATCAGTAGTACAACTCTAGCCATCGCATGGGCAGTACCTCTACTTCTACCACTACCCGGTATTTTAGTTGGCAAGCCATACACTCATGCATGGGCGAACTTTGTGCTCATGCTGTACTTCTTGCATGGTTTCACCATTCTGTGGATTGATGATGGGGAGCGCTGGCTTGCGGTGGTCGAGATAGTGCTTACCACAATCGCCTTCTTTGGCAATATTCTTTATGCCCGAGCAAGAGGCAAAGAGTTAGGCATGAAGCTCAAGCGCCTTTCTAAAGTTGAGAAAGAAGAAAAAGCGCGATTTGAAGAGAACTAGCAGTTCGCATACTCAAACCTGCAAAAAGCGAAGAGTGTCTCTTCGCTTTTTAATACCCACAAAGAAAATAATGACATTTAATTAAACAAAAAAATACAATTCATTTACGTGATTGAACCTAAAGTTTATACAATCAATTAATCATCAATTAATCATTAATGATTTAAATCAATTTCTCATAAAGCTCATCAATTAACCTAATACGCATTATTTGTTCTGCTTCGCATGGAGCCTGAAATGGAACACTTTGCCAAATTAGTTAGTGTGAGTTACACAGTCTCTCTCTTTAGAGCTTTCCAGCTCTGCTGCTACTGCTTGCTATTTATATCTTTCTCTGCTCATGCTTTGTTTGTTAGCCCACCTAAAGATCCTCTGCCTATCATTGAAGAGGTGTTCCCAAACCATACTTCTATTTCAGAGAAGCAAGGCGAACCATTACTACGCACTGTAAGCGGTGACGACGGCATCCTCGGCTATGCATTTGAAACCGATGACATCGCTCGAATACCTGCTTATTCCGGTGAACCAGTAAATATGCTGGTCGTCATCAACCCTGAAGGAGAATATCTCGCTTCAAAAGTACTTGAACATCATGAGCCTATCATTTTGGCCGGAATTCCTGAAAGCAAACTTTGGGACTTTAGCGACCAATATGTTGGCCTTTCGGTTAAAGACCGAATCAAAGTCGGCGGAAAACCCGATCAAGGTTATGTGCCAATTGATGGTCTATCGGGTGCCACAGTAACCGTTATGGTGATGAATGTCGCGATAACCAAAGCAGCGACCAAGGCGGCAGAATCCCTCGGTATCATCACGCCTTCAAACGATATAATTCAACCTATCTCGACCATTAAAACCGACATTTTTGAGCAGAAAAACTGGCTAGAACTGACTGGGGACGGTTCAATTCGCAAACTCTATCTTACCAATCAAGCTGTACAAGATGCGTTTACTGATACGGCAGCTGAGAACGTCGATACCGTTGCCGCATCACAAAGCCAAGAAATGTTCTCCGAGATCTACTATGCCTTAGCGGATATCCCAACGATTGGCATCAACTTGTTTGGTGAATCAGAATATCAATGGTTACTGAAACAACTAAAGCCGGGCGAGCATCTCATTGCGGTATTTGGCAATGGTTACTCCTACAAGGGTTCAGGTTATGTTCGCGGCGGAATCTTCGACCGCTTACAAGTTCACCAAAATGACAACGAGGTTTCATTCAGGGATTTAGATCATACCCGTATTGGCGACTTATACGCTGAGGGCTCTCCAAAATTCCACGAAATGTCAATGTTTAAAGTCCAAGCGCACCATGAATTTGATCCCGGCGCCAGTTGGCAAATAGAGCTGTTAGTACGTCGTCAGACTGGCCCTATCGATAGTGTATTCACCAGCTTTAAAGGTAGCTACGATGTGCTTGAACACTATGTGGATACTCCACCAGCTATTATTCCACCAAAAGAGCTCAGCCTTACCGAGCAAGTTTGGCAAGAGAGTAAAGTCCAAGTCATCTTATTGCTCACTCTCATTAGTGTGCTGATCCTAATTCTTTTCTTCCAAGATATTTTGGTTAAGCACCCTACTTTCATGCACCGATTACGTCATGGTTTTTTGGTCATTACTGTAGTCTTTATTGGGTGGTCATGGGGAGGGCAACTCTCTGTCGTTAACGTGTTTACCTTTTTACAATCGCTGTTCAAAGGCTTCTCGTGGGATCTGTTCTTACTCGATCCTGTTATATTTATTCTTTGGTGTGCAGCAGCCGTCACTATGCTACTTTGGGGGCGAGCAGTCTATTGTGGCTGGCTATGTCCATTCGGTGCGCTTCAAGAGCTAATTAACCAAGTCGCACGCTACGCGAAAATTCCTCAGTTTGAACTGCCTTGGGCCGTACACGAAAGACTTTGGGCTATCAAATATTTAATCCTACTTGGCTTGTTCGCGATTTCTCTCGACTCTCTCGCATTAGCTGAGCAGTTCGCTGAAATAGAACCGTTTAAAACCACCTTCCTACTCAAGTTTGACCGCGAGTGGCCATTTGTCCTCTGGGCTGTGTTTCTGCTCAGCCTAAACCTATTTAACCGTAAAACTTTCTGCCGTTATCTCTGCCCACTAGGCGCGGCACTATCAGTATCCAATAGCGTTCGATTATTTGATTGGCTTAAACGCCGCCCTGAATGTGGCTCTCCGTGCAAAATTTGCGCGAAAGAGTGTGAGATTCAAGCAATTCAACCTGATGGTGTAATCAATATGCGTGAATGCCATTACTGCCTTGATTGCCAAATTACCTACTCCAACGATGGTAAGTGCCCACCATTGAAAAAAATGGCACGAAAAAAACGTAAACAAATGGATTCTGAGATCCCAGTAACCCAATTGTAGAAAAGCAATAACAGTGATTGGTGAGTAGCTGAGCATCGTTATTCACTATCAGTTTACCAATAACGTAAAACGGAGATTTACCCATGAGCGATGATAAGAGTAAATATGATGACGACAACTTGCCAATCAACTCAGACCGACGAAAGTTTTTCGGTAAGAGTGCAGCCTTAGGCTTAGGAGTAGCAGCAGCTCCAATGACTGCTGCAATGTTTGCATCAATGGCTAAAGCTCAGGCCGAAGAAATCAAGAACAGCCCGTTTGTTCACCCTGGTGAACAAGACGAATACTATGGTTTTTGGAGTGGTGGTCACTCAGGTGAAGTCAGAATTTTAGGCATCCCATCCATGCGTGAATTAATGCGTATCCCTGTATTCAACACGTGTAGTGCTACTGGTTGGGGCATCACCAACGAAAGTAAACGCATTAAAGGAGACAGTGCCCATATCCTGTCTGGCGACTCTCACCACCCGCACATGAGTATGACTGACGGTCGCTACAATGGTAAGTATGTATTCATCAACGACAAAGCCAACTCTCGTGTTGCACGTATTCGCTGTGACGTAATGAAAGTCGACAAGATGATTACCATCCCTAATGTTCAAGCAATTCACGGTTTACGCGTCCAAAAAGTGCCAGAAACCAAATACGTCATTTGTAATAGTGAATTTGAAGTGCCAATGACAAACGATGGCAAAGCGAACCTTGAAGACGTCAGTACCTACCGCTCACTGTTTAACGTGATTGATGCCGAAAAAATGGAAGTCGCTTTCCAAGTCATGGTCGATGGTAATCTAGATAATACCGACGCGGACTACGACGGAAAATACTTCGCATCAACCTGTTATAACTCTGAAATGGGTATGAACTTGGGAGAGATGATCACCGCAGAACGTGATCATGTCGTCGTGTTCAATTTAGCTCGCTGTGAAGCCGCCTTGAAAGCTGGAAAATTCAAAACTTACAATGGTAACGATGTTCCAGTACTTGATGGTCGTAAAGGCTCAGACCTTACTCGCTATATCCCTGTACCAAAATCGCCACACGGTATGAACACGTCGCCTGACGGCAAATACTTCATGGCTAACGGCAAGCTTTCTCCAACCGTTTCTATCATCTCTATCGCTAAGCTTGACGAACTCTTTGCAGACAAAATTAAACCTCGTGACACCATCGTGGGTGAGCCAGAATTAGGCTTAGGTCCACTGCATACCGCCTTCGACCAGAATGGCTTTGCTTACACCACCTTGTTCCTCGATAGCCAAGTAGCGAAGTGGAACATTGAAGAAGCGATTCGCGCTTATAACGGCGAAAAAGTGAATTACATTCGCCAGAAAATCGATGTGCACTATCAACCAGGCCACAACAGTACATCAAGTGGCGAAACCCGTGACGCCGATGGCAAATGGTTGGTATCTCTGTGTAAGTTCTCCAAAGACCGTTTCTTACCTGTCGGTCCATTGAAAGCTGAAAATGATCAGCTAATCGATATCTCAGGTGACGAAATGAAACTGGTTCATGATGGCCCTACTTTTGCCGAACCTCATGATGGCACCATCATTCACCGCAGCAAAGTCAAACCTAACAAGATTTGGGACCGTAATGATCCGATCTTCGCCGAAACAGTTGAAATGGCCAAAAAAGATGGTGTCGACGTTATGACGCAGAATAAAGTCATTCGTGATGGCAACAAGGTTCGTGTTTACATGACTTCCATTGCTCCGACTTTTGGAATGAACGAGTTCAAAGTGAAACTTGGTGATGAAGTCACCATTGTCGTGACTAACTTAGATCTCATTGAGGATGTTACCCACGGTTTCTGTATGACCAACCACGGCGTACAGATGGAAATCAGCCCTCAACAAACCGCGTCGGTAACTTTCATCGCCGATAAACCAGGGGTTCAGTGGTACTACTGTAACTGGTTCTGCCATGCGCTCCATATGGAAATGCGCGGACGAATGCTGGTAGAAGCGTAACCTCAACGCCTTGTCTCCACCTCCGTGGAGGCAAGGTTCACAAGGGGAACGTTAATAAGGGGACTCTATTTGAAAGTAATCCATTGGTTTTGGCTGCTCATTACTTACCTGCTTGCTCTACCTGCCCTTAGTGCAGACATTAGAGTAACGATTGAGGACGATCTGCAAAGTGTGCTCGATACACGTCAAGAAGGGGATGTTGTCACACTGTTAGATGGGCACTATGTGGGCAGCTTCGTCATAGAACATGGCATCACCCTAAATGGTTCACCAAAGACAGTGATCGATGCACAAGGAAGTGGTAATGCCTTAACTCTCCTCGCTTCCAACATCACTATAGATGGTCTCACCATCCTTAATTGGGGTGACGATTTAACGGAGCAAAATGCTGGCATCTATAGCGATACTGCGATTACACATCTAATCATCCGCAACAACGATTTACGTGGTAATGGGTTCGGTATTTGGACCCAGCGCGCACAACATATCTTAATCGAGAACAATACCATTCAAGGCAATACTGAACTGCGCTCGGCGGATCGCGGCAACGGTATTCAACTGTCAGGTGTCAAACATGCTCAGGTCATTGGTAACCAAGTCAGTCAAACTCGAGATGGCTTATACATTATCTCCAGCACTGAAAGCGAACTAAGAGGCAATACCATGCACGATCTGCGTTATGGGGTTCACTACATGTACTCTCATAATAATCAGGTCATTGATAACCTTGCCTATGACACGCGCGCAGGGTATGCCTTGATGAGCTCCAAACAACTGATAATAAAGGGAAATCAAAGCTTAGATAGTGAAGACTACGGCATCTTGATGAACTTTATTACCTACTCAGAGATCAGCCACAACATACTAAAAAATATTTGGACCAAACCAGAGAACAAGGTCATAGGTCGTGAAGGAAAAGGTATTTTCGTCTACAACTCAAGCTATAACACCCTGAGCTACAACACCATCAATACCGCTGAAATCGGCATTCATCTCACTGCCGGGTCTGAAAACGGTAAGATTTTTGGCAACAACTTTATTAATAACCCAACCCAGGTCAAATACGTATCAACCAGAGAGCAAGAGTGGAGCCAACATGGTATCGGAAATTACTGGAGTAATTATCTTGGTTGGGATCTCGACAATGACAGTGTCGGTGATACTCCATTTGAGCCCAATGACGGCATCGACAAGCTAGTGTGGCAATACCCTGAGTCAAAAGTCTTACTCGATAGCCCAGCCGTTCTAATGCTACGTTGGATTCAAAAACAATTCCCTGTGTTAAAACCAGCAGGTGTTAAGGACTCCTATCCATTAATGTCGCCACATAAAGAGACGCAAGAACAGTTAAATAGTAACAATCAAACGACTTGTTATCGTCACTCATCACTTAACTCGACACAGTCGTCCTGCTCATATCGCGAGGAAAGCTAATCATGAGCCAAGCCATTGTTAAACTCGACAACGTATCCAAGCAATATAAGCAGTTACTAGCATTAAATCAGGTTAATCTAACCTTAAATTCGGGTGAAGCACTAGGCCTATTTGGTCACAACGGTGCTGGTAAAACCACTATGATGAAAGTCATTCTTGGCATCATCGATATCACAAGTGGCAGCGCTCGCGTTTTCAATACCGACCCCTTTTCAAAACAAGCATGGCATAGCCGTAAGTCGATTGGTTACTTACCAGAGAATGTATCATTCTACGATCAACTGACTGGCTTAGAGGTACTCACTTATTTTTCTCGTCTTAAATCCGCCCCTAAAGGTCAGATACAATCTCTGCTCAGTGATGTGGGATTAAATGATGCGAAAAATCGTCAAGTTAAGCACTACTCAAAGGGCATGCGTCAACGACTAGGCTTAGCGCAAGCGTTCCTCGGTGAACCCAAACTATTGTTGCTCGATGAACCCACCGTTGGACTGGATCCCATTGCTACTCAAGATTTTTACGCAAGCGTTGATCAACTCAAAAATAAAGGCGCAAGTGTCCTACTGTGCTCACACGTTTTACCAGGAGTAGAAAAACACATCGATAGAGCAATGATTCTATCAAAAGGAACCACCATTGCTGCCGGAACTCTTGAGGCATTAAGACAGCAGGCAAAACTCCCTGTCGTGATAAAGACCCATGGTTTAAACGGAGCCCTTGCCGCGAACAGCAAGCTACAAGGCTTTATGACGTCACCTGACAGTTTACATATCCCAGAATCACAAAAACTGGATGTGGTCAAAGAGCTAGTCGGTTACGACACACTACAAGACCTGCAGGTCACCCCCGCGACACTAGAGCAAATCTATCAACACTTTCTCACTCAATCACCCGTCACTTACGAGGAGGAATAGCAATGAACCCTATTATTGCGGTAGGCATTAAAGAGTTCCAAGACGGTTTGCGCAATCGCTGGTTGATCTCAATAACCCTGATTTTCTCAGTGATGGCGATAGGCTTAAGCTATTACGGTAGTGCTGCCTCAGGACAATTAAGTGCACCCTCACTATCCACCACGATAGCCAGTTTATCGAGCTTGTCAGTGTTTATTATTCCGCTGATTGCCCTGCTGCTCTGCTATGACAGCTTTGTTGGCGAGCAAGAGTCTGGCACCTTACTCCTGCTGATGACCTATCCGATCAGCCATTCTCAGTTGCTACTCGGAAAGTTTATCGGCCAAGGCAGTATTATTTCGCTGGCCACCATCATTGGCTTTGGTAGCGCAGGTTTGCTCCTTAGCGCCACCAGCTCTGCAAGCGCCATCTTTAGCTCTTTTGCACTTTTCATCACCACTTCAATCCTACTTGGCCTCGCATTTATCAGCTTGGCGTATTTAATTAGCTTACTCGCGAGCGAGAAGTCAAAAGCAGCGGGGGCAGCTCTGCTCATCTGGTTATTTTTTGTTTTGGTGTTTGATCTGACCTTACTGGCACTGTTGGTCGGTATGGATGATGGTCTATCACAACACAGCTTGGTACAAGTGATGATGTTCAATCCCGCCGATCTATTCCGACTGATTAACCTTTCAGCTTTAAACACAAGCGATGTCAGTGGCGTCCTCGCAGTGGCGATTAACAGCAGCTATTCAACGACGACTTTGCTGCTAACCATGTTAGCTTGGATCATTGCTCCTTTAGTCGCCGCGATGATCATCTTTAGACACAAAAAACTATAATGAGGCATTCCATGATGTTAAAACGACTAGCCAAAGTCAGCTTAGTACTACTGCTCCCAGCGATGTTGATAGGTTGCAGTGAAGATCCTCAAGAAACCATGCTACGTGAGGCAGTTGCGATTGAAAAAGCAGATGAGTGTCATCTATGTGGCATGATCATCAGTAACTTCCCTGGACCTAAAGGTGAGTCATTTCAGCAAGGCAAAGAAAGCGTTAATAAATTTTGTTCGACAAAAGACCTATTTGCTTTTCTGTTACAACCAGAGAATACACGTTTAGCACGTGAGGTGTATGTTCATGATATGAGCAAAAGCCCGTGGGAACATGCAGATGACCAATATTTTATAGACGCTAAATCAGCTTGGTATGTGGTGGGCTCTAATCAAAAAGGGGCGATGGGAAGTACGCTTGCAAGTTTCAGCCAACAAAAGGATGCAAGTGCATTTAGTGCGAAGTTTGGTGGTGATGTTTATTCGTACGACCAAATTACAATCGAGCTAATTATGCAATAGTTACACGCTAAGCGATAAATCTAAGCCATTAAAAAACCGATAGGCTGCTCCATCGGTTTTTTAATTATCAAAGCTGGTGTGACTTAATCAAAAGCACAATATTATTGAACGGCAGGTTCCGCTTCATTTTCTGTCACATCTGGAGTAATAACAATTTCCCCTTCGATGGCTGGCGCAACATACACATACGGTTTGCCTTGCCATTCATAAACTAAGATTTGCTCAGCTGGAACTAATGGTGCCGTCGGAGTGTTTGCTGACTCTAATGGCGTAGACTCATCTGTTGGCTGTGCATTTGATTCTACTGCGCCTTGAGCAGACTCTGGCGTCACTTCAAGTGTTGGTTCCGTTGGCTCAGGAATCGCGACCACTGGCGTTTCAACAACACTTTCAAGCTGTTTAATTGGGCCCGCGCGTAACACTTCTTGCTTAAATTCTTCAGGCGAAGAGAGCAAGTGCACGTTAAAGGTCACTTGGTTACCTTGAATCTTCAGAATATCGATAGAAGCAACTGAGCTCAGTTTCTTGAGCTTATTCTCCAAAGTAAAGAAGCCAACCGCGTCACTCAATTCGGTAAAGCGAACCTTGATAGCCTCAGATGATTCATTGGCAACAACAACTGCGTTTTTCTTCGCGTAGTAGTCACTAAGTTGGTTGACCATCTTAACCGCTGCATCTTCGCCATTGTTTGAGCCTGATAACGGTGCTTGGCGAGTCACGCCAATCGTCGCTGGTTTTTGATCGTAAAGCGTCCAACGCAATGTATTACCTTGCGCTTTTACCACCAGTACCGCATCGACAAGATAGCGCTGGCTAGCTTCTCCGACAGGTTGGACGAAACCGCCCCATAAATCGGAAACCGCTACGCCGGTAATATCATCGAAATCACCGACTGGCACAGTCAACGGTAGTCCTCGCTTGTCAGCCTGACCTTTAAGCTGCTCAAGCACTGCCGAAGGTGAGTGCTCCCAGATGATATTTCTGTCTGTTTGTTCTTCAACCAACCAAACAAGAATATTTGCACGAGCAGCAGGCCATACTGGAAGCTGAGCTTGGCTCAGAAGAGAACGAATATGCGGCGCACTGAAGCCCATTCTCAAGGTTTGAGCTTCACCCATCTGACCATAACTGAGCTGGGCAAGGTATTGACTACTCTGGTTTAAGGCTTTTTTTACCACTTCATTGGTTACTGCATTACGGTCACCTGAAGCTCGAACAATTACTTCTTTCATACCCTCGATTCGTGCTTGTGCATCGGCATTTTTTGCCGCTTGATCTAGCACTACTTCTGAACGGTACAAATCTACATTGGTCAAAGCCATAGCAGGTAATGTAACCAGCCCTAAAACCAACAAAGCTAAATGGCGCATACTTTTCCTAACATCAATTTACTACTCGTTAAACGCTGATGATAAGCAACTATCGCCAACGGGGCAACTAAAGGTCTACTCCACTACCGAAAATCTAAGCCAACCTCGTTAACTCATTGGGCAGTTCTATCGATTAATCACCAAATATTTGATCCAGTTCGAATTGCAATCGTTTGGCACAATGATAAAATCCCGCGAATTTTATTTTTGCCAAGCAGATGACCAATGTCTGTTTTCACTCCAGCCATAGAAAGGAATAACAATATGAAAAATGCCATTCAAGGTGCACAAATGCTATTTGTTGCATTCGGTGCATTGGTGTTGGTACCTCTACTTACCGGATTAGACCCAAGCGTTGCTCTGTTTGGCGCTGGCGTCGGAACCCTTCTTTTCCAACTTGTGACCCGTCGTAGCGTACCCATTTTCCTTGCTTCTTCTTTTGCATTTATTGCCCCTATTCTTTATGGCGTACAAACATGGGGCGTTCCTGCCACTATGGGTGGCTTAATGGCAGCGGGCTTTGTCTACGTTGCAATGGGCGCGCTAATTAAAGTACGCGGTGTGGAAATCATTCATAGGCTACTGCCACCTGTTGTGGTTGGCCCAGTGATCATGGTGATTGGTTTAGGGCTTGCTCCTGTTGCTGTTAACATGGCGCTAGGTAAGGTTGATGGCGCACAAGTTATTGATGCGGATGCCTCTTTAGTTATTTCTATCGCATCACTTCTGACTACGATTATTCTAAGTGTGTTTGCGAAAGGCTTCTTGAAGCTAACGCCAATTCTAGGCGGTATCATTGTCGGTTACTGTCTAAGCCTTGGCTACGGTATTGTTGACTTCACCCCGGTACAGCAAGCTGCTTGGTTTGCATTGCCTAACTTTACTTTCCCTGAGTTCAACATCAACGCAATCCTATTTATGATTCCAGTTGCGATTGCACCAGCAGTTGAGCACGTTGGTGATATGCTGGCGATTTCAAACGTAACCGGTAAAAACTACATTAAGAAACCAGGCCTGCACCGTACCATCACTGGTGACGGGGTAGCCACCATCGCTGCATCTATGGTCGGTGCGCCGCCAAATACGACGTACTCAGAAGTCACTGGTGCGGTTATGCTGACTAAAGCCTTTAACCCTGTGATCATGACTTGGGCTGCCGTTACTGCCATCGTCTTAGCACTGGTTGGTAAACTTGGCGCAGTACTGCAAACCATCCCAATGCCTGTCATGGGCGGTATCATGATTCTATTGTTTGGTTCTATCGCCACCGTTGGTCTGAACACCTTAATCAAGAACAACGTCGACCTGCATAAATCACGTAACCTTGTGATCGTTGCTATTACACTGGTGTTTGGTATTGGTGGTATGGCTTTCGGTGTTGGCGAGTTCAGCCTTCAAGGTGTGAGTCTATGCGGTATCGTGGCAATTCTGCTTAACCTAGTTCTGCCAAGAGATTTAGGCGAGAACCATGTGGTAGATAATGCGCAGATGGAAGAAGAAACGAAGTAGATTCGGCTCCAGATAGAACAAGATTCTAGAGGGTTGGTACTTGGTGCCAACCCTTTTTTATTGCTGTTAGTTTGAGACAAAGCGTAATTTTAAGTCAGCAAAAAACTGGATGAGATTCCCTACTCGCTCCTTCGTCACTCTATGGAATGACAAATTCGTACTCAGCGATAGCCAAAATATAACTACCGTCATCCTCAAGAACGAGGGACGAGTGAGTTGGGGATCTCTGTAAATAAGTCTAAATCCATAAGAGATTCCCTACTCGCTCCTACGTCACTCTATGGAATGACAAATTCGTACTCAGCAATAGCCAAAATATACTATCGTCATCCTCAAGAACGAGGGACGAGTGAGTTGGGGATCTCTGTAAATAAGTCTAAATCCATAAGAGATTCCCTACTCGCTCCTACATCACTCTATGGAATGACAAATTCGTACTCAGCAATAGCCAAAATATAACTACCGTCATTCTCAAGAACGAGGAACAAGTGAGTTGGGGATCTCTGTAAGTAAGTCTAAATCCATAAGCGATTCCCTACTCGCTCCTACGTCACTCTATTGAATGACAAATTCGTACTCAGAAATAGCCAAAATATAACTACCGTCATCCTCAAGAACGAGGGACGAGTGAGTTGGGGATCTCTGTAAGTAAGTCGAAATCCATAAGCGATTCCCTACTCGCTCCTTCGTCACTCTATGGAATGACAAATTCGTACTCAGCAATAGCCAAAATATACTATCGTCATCCTCAAGAACGAGGGACGAGTGAGTTGGGGATCTCTTCAAGTGAGTCGAAATTCATAAGCGATTCCCTACTCGCTCTTTCGTCACTCTGTGGAAAGATTGAGAGTATTAAATACATAACTCCGCAAACTGGCCGCGTGTCAGCATCGCTAAGTCCTGTGGTGCAAGCTCAATCTCTAAACCTCGCTTACCCGCACTCACGCAGATCGTCTCTAACGTTTGCGCACTTTGGTGAATAAATGTCGGCAGCGCTTTCTTTTGCCCCAATGGACTAATACCACCGACAACATATCCGGTCGTCTTCTGCGCGATCTCAGGGTTGGCCATTTCAGCCTTTTTTGCTTTGGCCGCTTTTGCTGCTTGCTTTAGGTTAAGCTTGTGCTCAACAGGAATAATCGCAACGGCGAGGTTTTTCGGCTCACCATTTAGACTAAACAGTAACGTCTTAAACACCTTCGCAGGGTCTTGGCCAAGTACTTCGGCTGCCTCTAGCCCATAACTGTCGGCACGAGGGTCATGCTCATATTGGTGGATAGTGTGGGTTATTTTTTTCTTCTTAGCGAGATTAATAGCAGGAGTCATACTCCCTCCTGATTGTTACAAACAAAGGTCATCAAAACAAAAAGCGCCACTCCGAAGAGTAGCGCTTTAGCTTAATGAGATTTATAAGTTTGAGTCAACTTACTTGTAAACCATTTCACCAGATGGTGCATATTTGTTTACGTCTACTGGGCTGTTCGCCTCTAGGTAATCTTTTAGTACTTCAGCATCTACGAAGCCAGTGTTAACGTAACCTGGATGACCTGTCAGTTTAGGGTAACCATCACCACCAGCTGCGTTGTAGCTAGGTACTGTAAAGCGGTACGTTTCATCTAGACGAAGCTGCTTGCCACCGATGAATACGTTAGATACTTTACCTTCTGCCACTGTCATTGAAATACCAGCGAACTGAGCATAAGCACCAGAGTCAACAGGCTTAGTTGCAACAACGTTTAGGTAATCCAGAACTTCTTTACCAGACATGTCTGTGTAAGTCAGGATGTTGGCAAATGGTTGTACTGTTAGCACATCTTTGTATGTTACGTCACCCGCTTCAATAGAGTCACGTACACCGCCAGAGTTCATTACAGCAAAGTCAGCTTTTGCACGCTCCATGTGAGAAGTTGCAATTAGGCGACCTAGATTAGTCTGTTGGAAACGCACAACGTTACGGTCGCCTTCTAGCTTACCGTTAGTTTCTGCGATCTTAACATTAAGCTGCGCTTGGCCTTGCTCTTGGTAAGGGCGTAGGAATTCAAGCAGTGCTTCGTCTTGCTTGATTTCATCTTCGATTAGAACACGTTGTTTCTTACCGTCGATCTTAACTTTTTTCTTCAAGTTCACTGGGATCAGATCGTAGCTTACCATTTCAAGTTCGCCGTTACGGAATTCGTAATCTGCACGACCTACGTATTTACCCCATTCGTGCGCTTGAACAATGTAAGTACCGTTTTGTAGGTCTGGCTTACACTCGTCAGAAGGCTTGAAGTTCTTCTTAACAACGTTTGGTGCTTCCATACATACTGGCTCTTGAGAGTGACCACCAACGATCATATCTAGAGAACCTTCATCTACGTAGCGTGCTAAAGCAACGTCACCCGGTGCGTTTATGCCACGCTTACCATCTTCGTAGTGACCCATGTGCGTCACAGCAAAGATTAGGTCTGGTTTTTCAGTTTTTTCAAGTTCAGCGATTAGCTTCTTCGCTTCTTCTTTAGGATCGCGGAAATCAACACCACCGATAAACTCTGGGTTGCCAATTTTAGCTGTATCTTCAGTTGTTAGACCGATTACCGCAATTTTGATACCTTGCTTATTGAACATCTCGTAAGCCTGGAACATACGCTCGCCAGTCTTTTTGTCGTAGATGTTCGCCGAAAGCATTGGGAAGTTAGCCCACTCTTTCTGCTTGAATAGTACTTCTAGAGGGTTATCGAACTCGTGGTTACCCAATGCCATTGCATCGTAACCAATTTTGCTCATACCTTTGAAATCTGGTTCAGCATCTTGAAGATCTGACTCTGGAACACCTGTGTTGATGTCACCGCCAGATAGTAGTAGTGAACTACCACCTTCTGCAGCGATTTCAGCGCGTAGCTCGTCAATTAGCGTCTTACGAGCAGCCATGCCGTACTCGCCATATTTGTTCTGCCAGAAGCGACCGTGGTGGTCATTGGTGTGAAGAACTGTCAGCTTGTAAGTTTTATCTGCTTCCCACTCATGCTGAGGTGCTGTTGCACAACCAGCTAGAGTTGCCAGGATTGCTGCGCTAATTGCGCTTTTTACGATCAGGCCTTGCTTCATTGTCATACCTTTTGAACTTTTTGGGGTTTCCACTGCTTTTAACACTACTTTCTTGGAATAGACATACGTGAAAGATTACGCATTAAGAAAGTAGTAAAACTTGAACTAGTTTAAATTAACCTTAATGACGTGACAGCGTGATTTCATATTTATGTCGGATTGATCACCTTAATCTCATATCGAATGTGTAACAAACCATCAAAATTGCACTTGTACTCATAAATGATCACAAGCAAACGTTTTCATGTGCTTTCGAGTGGTTTGTGAGGTTGGTTAACCATTCAACAGATTATGATAACGCAAACAAAATACGCTTTACTTTCATGATGTTATTGATACGTTATAACATCACAACCAACCCACTAATTAGAGCGTAAATCAACGATTGGCTAATCTGTTTAGACATAAAAAAAGCCAGCTAAATGCCGGCTTTTCACTCAATAAATAAGGCTTACTTTATATCGATGTGATCAAAACCTTTGATCAGATCATCCAATGCTTTCATCTGAGCAAGGAACGGTTCCAGTTTATCAAGCGGCAGTGCCGATGGACCATCACAACGCGCTTGATCTGGCGTTGGGTGAGCTTCAATAAATAGACCAGCAATACCCGTCGCTAGACCCGCTTTCGCCAGTTCAACAGTTTGCTCACGGCGACCGCCTGATGCCGCACCTGAAGGGTCACGCATTTGCAGAGAGTGCGTTACATCAAAGATGATTGGGCTGCCATTTGAGGCTTTCTTCATCACACCAAAACCAAGCATGTCTACCACTAGGTTATCGTAACCATGACAAGAGCCACGCTCACATAAGATGATGTTGTCGTTACCACATTCAGCGAACTTATCAACGATATTGCCAACTTGGCCAGGGCTCATAAACTGAGGCTTTTTCACGTTGATTACCGCACCTGTTTTCGCCATCGCTTCAACAAGGTCAGTTTGGCGAGCTAGGAAAGCTGGTAACTGAATCACATCAACCACGTCAGCAACAGGCTGTGCTTGCGCTTCGGTGTGAACATCTGTGATGATTTTTACGCCAAAGGTATCTTTTAGCTCTTGGAAGATTTTCATACCTTCTTCAAGACCTGGGCCACGGTATGAATGAACAGAACTGCGGTTAGCTTTATCGAAAGACGCTTTAAATACGTAAGGGATGCCGAGCTTTTCTGTCACTTTTACGTAGTGCTCACAAATCTGCATCGCAAGATCACGAGATTCAAGAACATTCATACCTGCAAACAACGTGAATGGTTTGTCGTTCGCTACTGGAATATCACCAACGTGAACAATTTTCTGTTCCATTTTCTTCTCTCTATTTTGTGTAGTGCCAGCGATTAACTGCTGGGCTTAATGTAAGGTAACTTGAGTACTGCTCATTGCTGACACTTGATTCTTTAGCAGCTCAGCAGCAGGATCATCAGGACACTGGTCAATGAAAAACTGGTAATCCGTTAACGCAATCTGATGGCAATCTAGTTGCTGATAGATAAACCCTCGGTCTCGGATCTCGTACGGATCATCAGGCACAAACGTTAATGCTAAATCGGTGCATTTCAACGCCAAAGTATAGCGCTCTTCACGGAGCAGAGCACTTTTCAACAGCGCCAACCAACGACCAATCACGGTTGGGTTGTCCGTTTCCTCAAGATGCTTTGATTCTAACTTTGCTAAGGGACCTTTATGGCCAATCATCCAGGCATTTAAGGTATGCTCAGAAACATACTCACCATTAAATGGGTTGATATAAAGTGGCTTCTCACCGTACCACTCCAACTTAAGCAAAAACTGAGTCGGGAAAGTCACACCCACTAAAGGGAAATCAAGCTTACGAGCAATAAATAGTAGTATCGCTCCGAGGCTGACAGGAATGCCTTTACGCTGCTCAAGAACCTTGTCGATAAAGCCATTTTCTGAACGAAAATAGTTGTCTCTATCTCCCTGAAATTCCCACTCATAGTAGAACAGGCGAAGAAGTGACTCAAAGCGCAGCTTTTCATTCATCTCGTGCGATAAAGCTAATTCAGCCTCGCGAACTAATCGATTTAGTTCAGCTTCAGCCCACTCAACTTCTGTTTGAGGGGAAATCGCTTTGTTCAATGCTAAAGCGCCCTGTGCGAGCTCCATAGCATCGAAATCTTCATCAAATAACTCAAGCATATTGGCTATTAGACCTTCTTAACCAAATCATTAACCGAAAAACATCGGCGTTTTGCTGACAGCAACTTTGCCAGCCATTGCTAACCAACCAAGCGCGCCAAAAAATGAGAATGTTTTGAGCAATTTATTCTTACCCAACTTCAAGGCAAAAAAGCCTAGCGCAATGTATGCCAATACGCAGGTTATCTTCTCAGTTAGCCACGGAGCGGCTGGCGTGAAAGGAATGAAGCCAGTGATAAAGATCAAGCCGATACCTGACAGCAATAGTGCGGTGTCATTGATATGCGGAAACACCTTAAAGAATTTTTTCTCTAGTAGGTTTGAGTTTGCCATCATCATTGCAAAGCGCACTGACAATAAGGTGGCGCTAATTGCGATAGTCAGCAGGTGGAAATGTTTTAAACCTTCGTACATTGTTATTCTCTCTTACTTCATTGATGAAAACTGACCAATCGTTACTCGGTCGTTGTCACCATAGTCCTTGTAGGTCGCCACTTGGTCGTAACCAAGCGATCGTAATAATTCTCTGACGGGCTCACCTTGTTCGAAGCCATGCTCAAACATCAGCCAACCACTATCCATTAAGTAATCTCGAGCTTGCGTGGCAATATGTTTAATATCAGCCAAGCCTTTTTCATCAGCTACCAACGCGCTTAACGGCTCAAAGCGTACATCACCTTGAGTTAAGTGCGGATCTTCTTTCTCGATATAAGGAGGATTTGACACAATCAAAGCAAACTCTGTACCAGCGGCAAGCGGCTCGAACCAACTGCCCGCAAGAAACTGAGTGTTGCTAAGGTTCAATGCACTCGCGTTACTTTGTGCCAATTGCTGAGCATCTTGCTTAAGGTCGATTCCGGTTACTTGTCGCTGTGGTAGCTCTGACGCCAAGGCCAGCGCAATTGCACCTGTTCCAGTACCAAGATCTAAAATATCGCCATCCATTTGCATCGCTTTATCTAATGCGATTTCAACCAAACGTTCAGTGTCAGGTCTAGGGATCAAAGTGGTCGGAGAAACTTTCAGCGGCAATGACCAAAATTCGCGTTCGCCAACGATATACGCGACAGGTTCACCCGTTAGGCGACGCTGCAACAAATCATCGAACGCAGCAAGTTGCTGAGCATCTAAAATTTTGTCAGGCCAAGTAAGAAGAAATGAGCGAGGCTTGTCGAGTGCATGGCAAAGAAGCACCGCGGCATCAAGAGAGGGCGAATCACTGCCACTCTCTTGAAGTTGCTGTACGGCCTGCTTTAGTGTGTATTCAACACTGTTTTCAGCCGGCATTGGATTAGTTGTTCTCGGCTAGAGCGGCGAGCTGATCAGCTTGGTGCTCTTGAATTACAGGATCAACCAAACAAGACACATCACCTTCCATCACTTCGTTTAGGCGGTAAACAGTCAAGTTAATACGGTGATCTGAAACACGGCCTTGCGGATAATTGTACGTACGGATACGGTCACTACGATCGCCCGACCCCAATAGGTTACGACGTGTATCAGATACTTCAGCCGCGCGTTTAGCTTCTTCTGCCTGAATGATACGTGCAGCCAGTACCGCCATCGCTTTCGCTTTGTTCTTATGCTGTGAACGCTCGTCCTGACACTCTACAACCGTACCGGTTGGTAAGTGGGTAATACGGATTGCAGAATCTGTGGTGTTAACGTGCTGACCACCCGCGCCCGATGCACGGAATGTATCAATTTTTAGGTCCGCCGCTTTGATTTCTGGGATTTCCGCTTCAGGGATTTCTGCCATTACTGCGACCGTACACGCAGATGTGTGTACGCGACCTTGAGATTCTGTTGCAGGTACACGCTGAACACGGTGACCACCAGACTCAAACTTAAGTACACCGTATGCGCCATCACCAGACACTTTAGCGATCATTTCTTTGTAACCGCCGTGCTCAGATTCGTTAGAAGACATCACTTCTACACGCCAGCCTTTCTTCTCAGCGAATTTGCTGTACATACGGAATAGGTCACCCGCAAAGATACCCGCTTCATCACCACCCGCACCCGCACGGATCTCTAGGAAACAGTTGCGGTCATCGTTTGGATCTTTTGGAAGAAGTAAGATTTGAAGTTCATCATTTAGGCGCTCAATAGTCTCTTTTGCGTCTTTAATCTCTTCTTGCGCCATTTCACGCATTTCTTCATCGTCTTCTTTTGCCATCTCTTCAGCGGCAACAAGATCTTCCTGAGCTTGCTGATAAGCTTGGAAACACTTAGTCACTTCTTCAAGCTGAGAGTACTCTTTTGATAGCGCACGGAATTTGTCTTGGTTTCCAATAACATCAGGATCACCAAGTAGGTGTTGAACTTCTTCGTAACGCTCAACTAGGGTTTCTAGCTTAGTTAAAATAGAGGCTTTCATAGTTTTCTTTAACTCAGGGGTTTGATGAAGTCTGTCACTCTTAGTTACTAAGAGTTATCCAGACCTAAACTTTGTCTAATAGTGGCAAGCTTGGCTGGCTCACCATGCTCTGCAGCACTTTGTAATGCTCTGGTCGGCGCATGGATTAATTTGTTAGTCAGCTTATTACTCAGCTCTAACAATACCTTTTCCGCATCAGCGCCTGCTGCAAGGGACTGTAAACTTTTATTCAGTAAATCTTCACGAATTTCATTCGCTGATTGGCGATATTCTCGAATACTATCCACCGCTTGTAGTGAACGCATCCAAGACATGAATGCCGCACTTTCTTCACTGACGATCGCTTCCGCTTGAATGGCTTCGACTTTACGCTGTTCGATGTTGCTATCGACGATCGATTGAAGATCATCCACCGAATATAGATAAGCGTCGTTGAGCTCACCGACTTGCGACTCGATATCACGAGGAACCGCTATATCCACCAATAGCATTGGTTGGAATCGTCTCGCTTTAAGCGCCGACTCCACCATACCTTTACCGATAATAGGCAGCGGACTGGCCGTCGAACTGATCACAATATCTGCACGTGACAAGTGCTCAGGGATCTCTGGCAAACCAATCACCTCAGCACCAAACTGTTCGGCAAGCGGCATAGCGCGCTCTTTAGTTCGGTTAGCGACAATCATCTTAGTACAACCATTGCCCGCTAGGTGTTTAGCAACCAATTCAATGGTTTCACCTGCACCGACCATTAATACGGTCGACTTCTCTAATGATTCAAAGATATGTTTCGCTAATGTACACGCCGCATAAGCGACAGAAACGGCGTTACCACCGATATCAGTCTCAGTACGAACTCGTTTAGCAACTGAGAAAGCTTTTTGGAATAGCTTTTCCATCGCTGAATCGACCGCTTTTTGGTCACGAGAGTCTGAATACGCTTGTTTGACCTGTCCTAAAATCTGCGGTTCACCCAGTACCAATGAGTCCAAACCACAAGATACACGCATCAGATGGCGAATCGCTGCCTGCTCTTCATGGACATAAAGACTCGGTTTAAGATCTTCAGGGCTGACTTGATGAAATTGAGACAACCAGTCAATGACTTTTGCTTTGCTACCGTTTCTTACATCACAGTAAATCTCGGTGCGATTACAGGTTGAGACAACCACACTGCCGTTAACCAGTGGATTTTCGCCAAGCTGTTTTAACGCTTCAGGTAACTTTTCCGGGCCAAATGCGACTTTTTCACGCAGTTCGACTGAGGCCGTATTATGATTGATACCTATAGCAAGCAAAGACATGTATCGATGGTTCTCTGAATCAGATAATGGATAAATAGGGACGGAATTTTACTTGATGCCCCCGTTTATTGAAAGGGGAATCCCGATATGTTTTCTTGAGTTCGTGATTTCAATGATATAGTGAAGACGAACTTTGAGAAAAACTGGATAAATATTCGCCAATGATGACACATTTTCGCGCGTTCTTTTTACTCCTTGTGACCAGCATGATTCTGCCGGGCTGTGCAAGTATAGACAGTACAACCAATGTCGAATGGGAAAGCCACCAACAGCGCCTCACGATGATCGATAACTATCAAGCCTCTGGTAAACTCGGCTATATTGCTCCGCAGCAAAGACAATCGCTCAACTTTCAATGGCAAGACTCTCGTCAAGAGACGCAATTACGCATGACCACTTTCCTCGGTCAAACCGTACTAAACCTCAATGCGACCCCAACTTTAGCAACCGTTGAAACTTATGAAGGTCAAACTTTCTCGGCGCCGACCCCTGAAGCACTAATCAAACAGCTCACCGGGCTCAATATTCCTGTAAAGCAGCTAAATGACTGGATGCTAGGACGCCCTACCCAAGCCGACGACTATCAATTAAATCAAACCAACACGCTGGCCTCACTCACTAAACGAGTGAATACACAAGATTGGAAACTTGATTACTTAAGCTACCAAGATGTTCAACACTTAGGAGCTGCGCTTCCTTTACCTAAAAAGATGAAGCTCACCCAAGGTAATACCTCTATCAACATTGTTATCTCGAAGTGGACGTTCAACGAATGATCTCAGAAACCACACTCTGGCCTTCTCCTGCCAAACTGAATCTATTCCTTTACATTACAGGTCGCCGCGACAATGGTTACCATGAACTACAAACCCTATTTCAATTTCTTGACCATGGCGATGATCTAACAATCACAGCCAACCAATCAGGAGAAATCTCGCTATCCCCTGAAATCCCCGGTGTTCCACTTACTGACAATCTGATTTGGAAAGCAGCAAAAGCGCTTCAAGAGAAAAGTGGTTGTAAATATGGCGCGCATATTCAACTCAATAAGATTTTGCCTATGGGTGGCGGTATTGGTGGTGGTTCCTCGAATGCAGCAACAACATTAGTTGCCTTAAACCATTTGTGGCAAACCGATGTTAGCGAAGATGAACTAGCAGAAATCGGCTTAAAATTAGGGGCTGATGTACCAGTGTTCACTCGCGGATTTGCCGCCTTCGCTGAAGGTGTTGGTGAGCAGCTAACTCGCGCAGAACCAGAAGAAAAATGGTATCTCGTCGTTAGACCGAACGTATCAATTGCAACCGTAGACATATTCACTCACCCGGAGCTGACGAGAAATACGCCAAAACGTTCACTGGCAACGCTTCTTGACAGCAATTACGGAAACGATTGCGAAAAAATTGTTCGAATGCTGTACCAAGAGGTTGATAAGCAACTTTCTTGGCTGCTACAATACGCGCCGTCGCGATTGACTGGCACTGGATCGTGCGTTTTTGCCGAATTTTCGAGCAAAAGTGACGCCGAAACAACGCTAGCCGAACTGCCCGACACAGTCTCCGCTTTTGTTGCAAAAGGCAAGAATATTTCGCCTCTGCACGAGAGACTGGCTAAGTATCGCTTAGCCCACACACAATCTATTTAAAAACTGGACGCAACCCTGAGGTTTCCACCGTGCCTGATATGAAGCTATTTGCTGGTAACGCTACACCTGAACTAGCCCAACGTATTGCTGATCGTCTATACATCTCTCTTGGTGATGCTACTGTTTCTCGTTTTTCTGACGGCGAAGTCGCTGTTCAAATCAACGAAAACGTACGTGGTAGTGATGTTTTCATCATTCAATCTACTTGTGCACCAACTAACGACAACCTAATGGAACTTGTAGTGATGATTGACGCAATGCGCCGCGCTTCAGCGGGCCGTATTACAGCAGTTATCCCTTACTTTGGTTACGCTCGCCAAGACCGTCGTGTACGTTCTGCTCGTGTGCCAATCACTGCAAAAGTTGTTGCTGATTTCCTTTCTAACGTTGGCGTTGACCGCGTTCTAACTATCGACCTTCACGCAGAGCAAATCCAAGGCTTCTTCGATGTACCGGTAGACAACATCTTCGGTACACCTGTACTTCTTGAAGATATGGAAGCTCGTGGTCTAGAGAACCCTGTTGTTGTTTCTCCTGACCTAGGTGGTGTTGTTCGCGCTCGTGCAACAGCAAAAGCACTAGGTGACATCGATATCGCTATCGTTGATAAGCGTCGTCCACGTGCTAACGTTTCTGAAGTAATGAACCTAATCGGTGATGTTGAAGGCCGTGACTGTGTGATCGTTGATGACATGATCGATACCGGTGGCACACTATGTAAAGCAGCAGAAGCGCTAAAAGAACGTGGTGCTAAGCGTGTATTCGCTTACGCAACTCACGCTGTATTCTCAGGTAACGCTGCGCAGAACATTGGTAACTCAGTACTAGACCAAGTAATCGTCACAGACTCTATTACTATGTCTCAGGAAATGGCAGACACTGGCAAAGTAACCACGCTAAGCCTATCTCGCATGCTTGCCGAAGCGATTCGTCGTATCAGCAACGAAGAGTCTATCTCTGCGATGTTCAGCTAATCGATTTTTCGATTAATCCATTTTAAAAACACCCCTCCTTGGGGTGTTTTTTTATTGGTGCAAAGTTCAAGTCAATCCTCATCTCGCCCGATATGAGAATTATGTGCTATCATACTGCGCTTTTTGAGATTCCAAGAGAGATCCTAACCTTGAGTCAACCAATTAAACTGCTTGTCGGCCTAGCGAATCCTGGGCCTGAATACGCTAGAACTCGCCATAATGCGGGGGCTTGGGTAGTAGAAGAACTGGCACGCGTACACAACGTTACTTTGAAAAACGAAGCAAAGTTTTTCGGATTAACGGGGCGCATCATGGTCAACGGACAGGATCTTAGACTACTCATCCCAACGACATTTATGAACCTTTCGGGTAAAGCGATAGCGGCATTAGCTAAGTTCTATCAAATTAAACCAGAAGAGATCATGGTCGCGCATGATGAGCTAGATTTACCACCTGGTGTTGCTAAATTTAAGAAAGGCGGCGGCCACGGCGGTCACAACGGCCTTCGCGACACCATCAGTAAACTTGGAAACAACAAAGATTTCTATCGTCTCCGCATCGGCATTGGCCATCCGGGGCACAAAGATAAAGTAGCCGGTTTTGTTCTAGGCAAAGCGCCGGCAAAAGAGCAAGAGCTTCTTGATGCAGCTGCAGATGAGTCTGTTCGCTGTTTAGATATCCTAATTAAGGATGGTCTATCAAAAGCACAAAACCGTCTACACACGTTCAAAGCTGAATAAGGTTACTATCATGGGTTTTAAATGTGGCATCGTTGGTCTACCAAACGTTGGTAAATCAACTCTGTTTAACGCACTTACTAAAGCAGGCATCGAAGCAGCAAACTTCCCTTTCTGTACTATCGAACCAAACACAGGGGTTGTACCTGTGCCAGATCTTCGTCTAGACGCACTAGCGAAAATCGTAAACCCACAGAAAGTACTGCCAACTACGATGGAATTCGTAGATATCGCAGGTCTAGTTGCAGGTGCATCACGCGGTGAAGGCCTAGGTAACAAATTCCTAGCAAACATCCGTGAAACTGACGCGATTGGTCACGTTGTTCGTTGTTTTGAAAACGAAAACATCGTTCACGTTGCAGGTAAGGTATCGCCAATCGAAGACATCGAGGTTATCAACCTTGAGCTTGCAATGGCTGACCTAGACTCTTGTGAGCGTGCTATCCAACGTAACGCAAAAAAAGCTAAAGGCGGCGACAAAGACGCTAAGTTTGAACTGACTGTACTCGAAAAACTACTTCCAGTTCTAACTGAAGGTGGCATGGCACGTACCGTTGAGCTTTCTAAAGAAGAACTTGCGGCAGTAGGTTACCTAAACTTCCTAACGCTTAAGCCAACCATGTACATTGCTAACGTTAATGAAGATGGTTTTGAAGATAACCCATATCTTGACGCAGTTCGTGACTACGCAGAGAAAGAGAACAACGTGGTTGTAGCAGTATGTGCTGCAATTGAATCAGAGCTTTCAGAGCTAGATGACGAAGACCGCGAAGAGTTCCTTGCTGACATGGGCATTGAAGAACCTGGTCTTAACCGTGTGATCCGTTCAGGTTATGAGCTACTTACTCTACACACTTACTTCACTGCAGGTGTTAAAGAAGTACGTGCTTGGACAATCCCTGTGGGTGCAACAGCGCCACAAGCAGCAGGTAAGATCCACACAGACTTCGAAAAAGGCTTCATCCGTGCTGAAGTTGTTGGTTACGACGACTTCATTCAATACAACGGTGAAAGTGGTGCAAAAGACGCAGGTAAATGGCGTCTAGAAGGCAAAGAATACATCGTTAAAGATGGCGATGTTGTTCACTTCCGCTTCAACGTATAAATCTCACTCAAGTCATTGAGTTTAAAGCCAGCAGACATGCTGGCTTTTTTTGTTATTCGCTAAATCCCCAATTAGTAAAGATCCTTGATGAATGTCATTTTGTTATCGGTTTTCGACCATTAACACGCCTCTTTGTCTAAAAAGAAACCGAACGAGCCATTTTGACTAATTTATTCAAAAAAACTATTGACGGATCTCACTCAACTTCGCATAATGCGCGCCGTTCCCAACAATAAGGCAACACGTTGTTGAGAGCAAAAAACATGGTAATGGCTACGTAGCTCAGCTGGTTAGAGCACATCACTCATAATGATGGGGTCACAGGTTCGAATCCCGTCGTAGCCACCATTCCTAAATGCTTTTTCGAAAGTAATTAGGAATAGATGCGGTCGTGGCGGAATTGGTAGACGCACCAGATTTAGGTTCTGGCGCCGCAAGGTGTGAGAGTTCAAGTCTCTCCGACCGCACCATGTTTTCTCTTCTGATTAGAAGAAAGATGATCTTTATTGATTATCGTCTGCAGGTCTATCGCCAAGCGGTAAGGCAGCGGCTTTTGATGCCGCCATTCCCTGGTTCGAATCCAGGTAGACCTGCCATATTCAAAGTGGAAGTCCTTTTACAAAAAGGGTTGTCACATAGAGCGCGAAGGTTTATATTGTCTCGCTCAAAAAGATGGCTACGTAGCTCAGCTGGTTAGAGCACATCACTCATAATGATGGGGTCACAGGTTCGAATCCCGTCGTAGCCACCATTTATTCCCCTTTAAAAGGGAACATTACTGGTTTTTACCAATTAATCAGTAATGATTTAGATAGATTCAAGATGCGGTCGTGGCGGAATTGGTAGACGCACCAGATTTAGGTTCTGGCGCCGCAAGGTGTGAGAGTTCAAGTCTCTCCGACCGCACCATCTTGAAATCATCTAAAATAAACAACTTATGCGGTCGTGGCGGAATTGGTAGACGCACCAGATTTAGGTTCTGGCGCCGCAAGGTGTGAGAGTTCAAGTCTCTCCGACCGCACCATAAGTTGAATAGTCTTTTGACTATGCCTGCAGGTCTATCGCCAAGCGGTAAGGCAGCGGCTTTTGATGCCGCCATTCCCTGGTTCGAATCCAGGTAGACCTGCCACTATTTATAGGTACAGTGGATAACAGCATTTGATGCCCCATCTATTGTCCCTGGTTCGGTTCTAAGTAGCCAACCACTATTCAAAAAATCAGTTTTATAACTTAACTGGTTTTAGTCTTCCTTTAATTAGGAAGTATCGTTGAGGTTTTACCAATTCTCTCAATGATGTTAGATACGCGGTCGTGGCGGAATTGGTAGACGCACCAGATTTAGGTTCTGGCGCCGCAAGGTGTGAGAGTTCAAGTCTCTCCGACCGCACCATCTAAACTTCAAGATAGTTTTTAACTATCGCACTGCAGGTCTATCGCCAAGCGGTAAGGCAGCGGCTTTTGATGCCGCCATCCCCTGGTTCGAATCCAGGTAGACCTGCCATTATTTTTAGGCACTGTAGAAAACCTTTCTATTGTTCCTTAAGATGGCTACGTAGCTCAGCTGGTTAGAGCACATCACTCATAATGATGGGGTCACAGGTTCGAATCCCGTCGTAGCCACCATTTATTCCCCTTTAAAAGGGAACGTTACTGGTTTTTACCAATTAATCAGTAATGATTTAGATAGATTCAAGATGCGGTCGTGGCGGAATTGGTAGACGCACCAGATTTAGGTTCTGGCGCCGCAAGGTGTGAGAGTTCAAGTCTCTCCGACCGCACCATCTTGAAATCATCTAAAATAAACAACTTATGCGGTCGTGGCGGAATTGGTAGACGCACCAGATTTAGGTTCTGGCGCCGCAAGGTGTGAGAGTTCAAGTCTCTCCGACCGCACCATAAGTTGAATAGTCTTTTGACTATGCCTGCAGGTCTATCGCCAAGCGGTAAGGCAGCGGCTTTTGATGCCGCCATTCCCTGGTTCGAATCCAGGTAGACCTGCCACTATTCAAAAAAATCAGTTTTATAACTTAACTGGTTTTAGTCTTCCTTTAATTAGGAAGTATCGTTGAGGTTTTACCAATTCTCTCAATGATGTTAGATACGCGGTCGTGGCGGAATTGGTAGACGCACCAGATTTAGGTTCTGGCGCCGCAAGGTGTGAGAGTTCAAGTCTCTCCGACCGCACCATCATTAAGAAACCCAGCTTTTTAGCTGGGTTTTCTTTTATCTATCGAAAATGACTCTCCGATTTAAAGACTACAAGCCATTCCGTAACCAGAATCCAGACGACTTCTAAATCGCATAAAAAACAAAACCCAGCCGAAGCTGGGTTTTCACTTAAGTCATGACTTTATTAGTTTCTAAAGAATTCAGCTCTTTAGCCTAAAAGCCCCAACGCTGAGTTGGGCGCTTGCTTTGCTTGTGCAAGAACAGAACTAGAAGCTTGAGTAAGGATCTGAGACTTAGTCAATGCTGTTGTTTCTTTTGCAAAGTCAGTGTCTTTGATGCGGCTATTAGAGGCATTTACATTCTCGTTAATGTTCTCTAAGTTGTTGATCGCATGATTGAAACGATTTTGGAATGCACCAAGCTCTGCACGGTGGCTATCCACAAACTTCAGTGCGGCATCTACGATTGCAACTGACTCCTGAGCCCCAGCTACTGACGTAACATCAATAGTATCAACCGTAACAGCTTGAGCTGCACCAAAGCTTAACTCGCCAGCTAGAGAGCCGCCAAATGTTGCTGCGCCATCAACTTTATTATTGTCGGTAAATAGCTGTAGGTTACCCTCTTCGCCAACCGATGCTTTAACAAGGTCGGTTTGACCGTTGATGTAAGTCGCGAGTTCTTCAATATCATCACCTTCTTTGGCATTGATAGTGATATTTTGCGCTCCGCCAAACTTGTCAGTTAGAGAAATCGTTAGATCGTTAGCCCCTGCTTGCACCGACCAATCTTTACCTTGGCCATTCGCTGCCACGTAGCTGTTACCACCCATCATCACGTTATCACTACGCATGTTGTTCATGGTTAGCATTACCGCCTCACCGTTGTCAGCACCAATCTGGAACGACTTGGTTGCAAACGTACCGTTTAGTAGCTTATTACCACCAAAAGAGGTTGTTTCAGCGATTCGATTTAGCTCATCATTTAGTGCAGTGACTTCCTCTTGGATAGCAACACGCTCTGACTTCGAGTTAGAACCATTCGCCGATTGCAGTGACAAGTCACGCATACGTTGCAGAATGTTGGTTGTTTCGTTCATCGCACCTTCAGCGGTTTGCGCCATCGAAATACCGTCATTTGCATTTCGTACTGCGACATCTAGACCACGGCTTTGAACATTCAATCGATTCGAGATTTGCATA
Organism: Vibrio orientalis CIP 102891 = ATCC 33934; assembly: GCF_000176235.1. Classification (NCBI taxonomy): domain Bacteria; kingdom Pseudomonadati; phylum Pseudomonadota; class Gammaproteobacteria; order Vibrionales; family Vibrionaceae; genus Vibrio; species Vibrio orientalis. The sequence goes on from NZ_ACZV01000005.1 coordinate 1,734,031, forward strand.
CCCGCTGCATCGTCTTTTGCACTATTGATCTTAAAGCCAGAAGATAGTCTTTCCATTGATGTTTGCTGCGCTGAGTTTGCACTGTTTAAATAACGCTGAGCTGTCATTGCAGAAACGTTTGTATTTACATTAACCGCCATAGTGGTTCTCCTATTGATTTTCCATTTACCGGAGTATCCGAAAGGTTTCCGACGTCTCGGAAAACCAATGAGTTCTCTCAAAGTACCCTTTATAACGACAGTGAATTGATGAACTTTAGAGCAAAATGGGGAAAATTCAGTCACGTCATAGCTATTTCATTGAAAACATGACGAAACAAATAAATATGAAATTAGATGCTAAAGTTTTGCCACTATCGGTCGGGTACCTGCTCAGGCGATGAGCACCTAAACAACGCAAGTTATAGAAGCAATAGTAAGAGACTCGTGGCGAGTTTCGAGCGCCCTAAACGAGAAAACGCCCTGCTCCGTTTTAAAGAGCAAGGCGTGAGAAAGAGGTAGCCCCAAGTATAACTAATTAGTCATACCTTCCTTTGAGAGAACCGGGGCTATTTGACAACCAATGCCGTTGGAGATCGAGAGAAATGATCACAGCCTGGTTGTCGTTTACATAAGTGATTCGGTTATAGAACAGGTATGAGAGAGAGTTCTATATTTTCATCACCTATGTTTGCCGTCATCCCTTCACCTAACCCTACGTCTAGGTTACTGCTAGTGAAGGTATTGACTACTATTGCAATAGTGTCATTGCAGAGTTTGGCAACTGTTTTGCTTGAGCAAGTATCGAAGTACCCGCTTGTTGCAGAATTTGTGCTTTCGTCATTGCCGTTGTTTCTTTCGCGAAATCTGTATCACGAATACGGCTGTTTGATGCTTCAACGTTCTCTTGGATGTTAGCCAAGTTGTTGATACTGTGGCTTAGGCGGTTTTGTTTCGCACCAAGATCCGCTCGCTGGGAATCAACATACTTAAGCGCAGCATCAACAATACCAACGGCATTTTGAGCGCCACCGACTGTGTTTACATCGATGTTCTGAACCGTTGTGTTAACACCTGCACCACCAGTAAGGCCCAGTTCACCAGCGAGACCACCGGAGATATTCAAGTTACCTTCAAGGTTTGGTTCAGCGGCAAAGATTTGCAGGCGACCATCTTCATCGACAGACGCTTTTAACTTATCTGTTTGACCGTTAATGTATGTTGCAACTTCTTCGATATCATCACCTTCTTTAGCAATGATATCTAGTGTTACTGCTTCACCATCTTTAGTCGTGAATTCAAACTTAAGATCTTTGGCCGTTGGTGGCACACCCCAATCTTTATCTTTCGCGTTTTCTGGCGCAGAAATAAATGACTGACCACCCATACGGAAATCATCTGCACGCACGCTAGTTAGGCCCATGATGATTGCCTCACCAGAACTTGCACCGATCTGGAATGATGCTTCACCAAATGAACCGTTAAGTAGCTTACGACCACCAAAAGAGGTTGTCTCTGCGATACGGTTTAATTCGTCTTGCAGCGCTGCAACTTCTTCATGTAACGCTTGGCGCTCTGACGCCGAGTTCGTGCCGTTTGCAGACTGTAGCGATAGGTCTCGAATACGTTGCAGGATAGATGTCGATTCGTTCATCGCACCTTCTGCCGTTTGAGCAATGGAAATACCGTCATTTGCGTTACGCATTGCCACATCTAGACCACGAGACTGAGCCGTTAATCGGTTCGAAATCTGTAGACCCGCAGCGTCATCTTTCGCACTGTTGATTTGCTGGCCTGATGATAAGCGTTCCATCGAAGTATTAAGGTCGCCGGTCGCTTTATTTAAGTAACGCTGAGCGGTCATCGCCGAAACGTTAGTATTTACTGTTATGGTCATAGTTTGCTCTCCTATTGAGTTCGCAACTGCTTGCGAAGCGGCCAGCTTTGTCTCATTTGGAAGCACTGACCGTAAATTCGTAGCTAAGTCGGAATATCACCAACTCGAAGCTTGTTGTTTAAACTCTGATTTGATTAATTCAAGTAGCGTGCCAACTTTAAAAACCGTAACGAAACACTTTTTAAGTTATTTAATATCAGCAACTTAAACTAAACACCGACAATTAATTACGCTTACTTGTTTACCGTTCTTAGGCAGCGGCAATCGGTTTGCCGCTTACTTTGCCACCACTTGCCCCTTTCAAAGCCGCTGGTGATGCTACTCAATTTTCTAGCTCGCACTTAAGGCGTTGCACATAAGGCGTAGAGCTTAGATATAATTGAATAGCGTTAAATCTTTTGTTTTACCGAAAGCTTGCTGTGAAGCTTGCAAAGCTCTTGAATTTTCATTGAACTCAATAATGGCATCCGCATAATCCAAGTCTTCAAAGTTACTCTTAGACTTGGCTAAGGTCATTTTGAAGTCTTCGTGCTGCTCTTCCTGAATATCTAATGTACTAAGGCGAGCACCCACATCCGTTCTGGCTTTGTTTAGGTGGATAAAAGCCGCATGAAACTCTTGAGTGATCTGGTGGAGCTTAGCGGTATTTGACGAATCCGATACCGAGCCTGAAGACAAGTTCATCGCCTCTTTAAAGGTATCGAATATGCTGTATGTATCTCGGCGGTCTAAGGTAATTTCATCACCTTTGGTAAGTTGACCTTTAACCTGAATCGTCAGCTCTTCAAATTTGATGCCTTCAGCAGGATTGAAAACGTCCGCTTTTACTACTGAGCCATCACGCTCAAGCTGATAACCATATTTACCGTCGGGCATATCAACAAACGTCACTTTATATTCAGACTGATCATCAGGGTTTGTATTGATTGCACGCTCTAGTAATAGCTCTGAAGCCTCTTTTAAGTTGTACTGAGGTTCGTAGCTACCAAAAGGGTTATCAATCTCCATAAACAACTTACTGCCAGGATTGTTAATTGGCATTTCTAAGCTATTAGAGATTTTCATCTTGCGTTGGTAATCATCCCCTGCGTAAGTCACGTCACCATCTTTATCACGGAAAAATGGCTGATTCTTAGGCTTAGTTCCGGCAAAGATATAGTTACCCGACTCGTCTTGGACATTGACCAAGTTAAGGAAGTTATTGGCCAACTCTTCGATTTCTCGACGCTTAGCTAATCGATCTTCTGGTGAAAGCGAGCCGTTAATCATTTCCATCACTGTACGCTTCGCATCATCGGTAAACTCTTCTGCGTTGGAGATGATCACTTCATGGTGCTCGAGTCGATTTCGCGTCAGTACGATGGCATCAGTATACTGACGTAACTGTTCTTTCTGTTGGCCAATATTTTGAATGTAATGCGTCGCCAACGGGTCATCACTGGCTTTCATCAGTTTTTTACCAGACGCGAGCTGCGCTTGGTTGTGATGCACTTTCGCTTCAGAACGACGCAAATCATTCTGTACTGATTGGTAGTTATGGAAGCTAGAAATTCGATTCAACATTTACGCCTCCCTATCTCAACGCCAGAATGGTATTAAAGGTGTCATTTGCCGCCTGCATGATGCGCGAAGAAGCCATATAAGCTTGCTGAAACTTCATCATATTTGCTGCTTCTTCATCCAAGTTGACACCCGCTATCGATGCAACCCTCTCTTGAGCCGCTTCTTTTTCTAGGCGCGACACATCCGTTAGACGCGATGCTGTCGACATTTGCAGGCCCACATCCGTATTCAAGTTGTGGTAGATATCTAAAATGGTCGATTCACCGCCATTCAGTTTTTTATCGGTCTGAATATTTTGCATTTTTAGCAAGTTGCCGTTGTCACCTTCAGAAGGGACAAGGTTTGCCGTGAACTTATCGTTGGGCAATGCGCCGCCCGTTAGCTCAAATGACGTGCCTTGCACAGTCACGGCACCTGTAGGTGGATAGTCTTGAGGTTGCAGTAACACTTTACCTTTCGTATCAGTCACAGCGAACTGCTTACCGTCTGGTGAAATCACCACTTCGAACTCTCTAAGAGCGCCTGCCTGAGCAATATTAAATTTGGCCGTGCCTTGCGCAAAAGTGGTTGAGGCTTCGTAGCTTTGAGCCGCGATCGCACTAGGGTCATTGGTTTCCACCCTCATTTGTGCAGCGCCACTTCGCGTCGGTCTTAATAGCACGCGCTCGCCAGACTCCAGATCGTTACGAATATCGATTCGAATCCCATCTAAGCTAATGGCATTGTCGACCACCGGCACGATAAACTGCTCACCACTTGGGCGAGTAATGTAGTAGTCACCGCCACTGTATTGGAGTGAATATTCACCACCGATAAGCTGATTGGTATCTTCGATGTATACCGCTAGATCTGCTTTTGAATTTGATGAAGTCACAACGCGAGATTCAGCAACAATGTCTGAGTTCACATCGGTAAACATCAGCCCACCGATGTTACCGCGCAAGTCTAAACCTTGCGATTGTAACTTATTTACTTCATAGGAAAATGAGGTTGCCAGCTTACCTAACTCATCCATTAGCTGCGGGATTTTTTCATCACGCATCGAGAGCATCGAACCCAGTTTGCCGTCGATATCTTTAGTGGTAATCGCTTTGATGCCCTTGCCTTCAATCATCGCTAAACGACGCTGATGAACATCCGGGTAGCCATCGATCATTTTCAATTCACTGGATTCGGTGCCCGAAACTAACGTGTGGCCATTACCAATATGGACATTAAAACCTTCAGCATTTTTACGGGGCGTTACCGTCACTTTGGTGTATTCAGATAGCTCCGCGATTAATTTCTCATGCGTATCCATTAAGTCGTTATGAGGGCCTGGTGTACGCATCATCAAACGGTGCAAGTCACGAATTTCAACCGCAAGTTGGTTAACGCGTTCGATACCTAAATCAAGCTTCTTATTCGTCACATCTGACTGGTGTCGAATAGTTTCATGGAAGTCATTAAGGTTTTGGGTAATGAGGTTAGCTTTTTCAAGCACCACTTTACGAGCACCAACGTCGTTGGGACTATCGGCTAACGACTTAACGCCATCAAACCATTCGTTTAAATTTTCTGGGATTTTCTTCGAGGACACAGATGACAGCATGTTGGATAACATTTCCAAGTTCGCTTCATCGTCGATTTTATTGGCATGGCTAGTGGTCGAGACATTAAGCTCGTTAACGGCAAACTGATCCCAAGAGCGGCGAACTTTGTCCACATGTACGCCCATACCGTAGGTTTCCCCACCGTATTGACGCGGCATGTTTGTGCCTTGTATCACCGACTGACGGCTATAACCCTCTGTATTTACATTAGAGATGTTATGACCAGTGGTGTTGAGTTGTCTCTGAGCCGTCAGTACGCTTTGCGCACCAAGATTCAGAAGATCAGACGCCATATTGCCCCCAATAAACCTATATAAATCAGTATTAACTGAACATCTGTTTAACTAAAAGCAATATATGTGCCATTAGGGGGCAGTTGGAGTATTTAGAATCACCCAAGTTGTGTATCTATATGTCATCCTCAAGAGTGAGGAACGAGCGAGTTGGGGATCTCTGTAAGATTGAAATGAAGAGTGGGCAGATTCCCTACTCACTCCTTCGTCGCTCTATGGAATGACATTTTCCCTGAGGAGTAAGCTCGTATATCGGAGCAACGACTTTTCTCTTCCAACAAAAAACTCACCCTTAGGTGAGTCTGTTGCTACATCTGGTCAATTTTCGCTTTAACCCTTAGTACTTTATCAGCGTAACTTGGGTCTGTTGCATAGCCTGCTTGGTGAATTCCACGAATAAACTCTTCGTTATTGCCACCATGGCGCAGTGCCGTTGTATAACGCGGATTTTCATTTAGGAAACGAACATAGTCATTAAAGCTATCTTCATAGTTTTGATATGAACGGAAGGCTGCTTGCTCTTTAACTGGTACACCTTGGTGGTATTCCAGAGTTTGAGTTGCCACCTTATCGCCACTCCAACTTCTGTCGGCTTTAATATTAAATAAGTTGTTACTGCTACCACGAGAGTTATTAATCACCTTCTGCCCCCAGCCTGTTTCAAGCGCTGCTTGAGCAAGAAGTAGTGAAGAGTCAACCCCAAGAGCTCTGGCCGCTTTTTCTGCATAAGGCTTCATCGAACTAACAAATGACTCTGGAGAATTAAATCGTGATGGCTCAGTTTGCTCTGATTGAATGACCGTCGTGCTATCAACGCGCTCTTGGCGAATGCGATCAACTTTCTGCATCATCGCTTCGAAATCAGTATTTCGTGCGTTGGCATTTTGGTTCTCGACACTGCCAGAGGTTAGCTGCGCAACGATCATATCTGCCAAACCAAGAGAGCCTGACGCGCTCAATTCACTCGACATTTGTTCATCCATCATCTGACGATAAAATTGCTGATTCTGGCTGTCCATCAAGCCCGATTCAAACGTCGAGTTAGCATCACGCATCGACTTAAATAACATTGAGGTGAAAATCGCTTCAAACTGTTTAGCCGCCGCAGTCAATGCCGCTTTTTCACTCGTTTCATCGCCGTCTACCGCTTTTTGACGAAGCTTATCTAGCCCAGCGATATCGTGGATAAAACCAATATCATTGCCATTATTAATCATTACTCTACTCCCTTAGATAACGATCAATTGACCTTCAATAGCGCCTGCTTGCTTCAATGCTTGCAAGATAGCCATCAAGTCAGAAGGAGCTGCGCCCACTTCATTCACGGCGCGGACCAAATCATCTAGCGTTAGGCCAGGTTCGAATTTGAACATCTTGCCCTGCTCTTCAGTCACTTCGATGTCAGTATCAGGTACAACAACCGTTTCTCCGCCACCAAAGGCATTCGGCTGACTGACATTAAGATTCTCTTTGATCGCAACCGTCATTCCGCCATGAGTCACGGCTGCGGGCTTCAAGCGAACATGTTTACCCACCACGATCGTTCCTGTGCGAGAGTTAACGATGATTTTTGCTGAACCTTCCGCAGGATTAAACTCAAGGTTCTCAATCGCAGATAAGAAAGCGACACGTTGGGTAATATCACGCGGCGCGCGAACCTTAACCGAGGTCGCATCAATCGCTGAAGCCATCTGCGGACCAAGGAAGTTGTTTACTGCATCTGCCATACGCTGCGCGGTTGTGAAGTCAGACTCAAGTAGATTAAAAGTAATGTAGTCGCCGCGGCTAAATGGGGTAGGAATTTCTCGCTCGACCATCGCACCATTAGAAATCATGCCCGCTGTTGGGTTGTTACCGACAATTTTAGAACCGTCCGCACCCGTTGCACTAAAACCACTGACTACAAGGTTACCTTGTGCGACGGCATAGATTTGCCCATCAAGACCTTTGAGCATGGTTTGCATAAGCGTGCCGCCACGTAGGCTTTTAGCAGAGCCAATTGAAGAGACAGTTACATCAATAGTTTGACCTTGTTTAGAAAAGGCCGGTAGCTCAGCCGTCACAATAACAGCGGCAACGTTTTTCGACTTTGGCTTAGTACCTGGCGGCATCTGGATACCAAAGTTTTGCAACATGGCATTAAAACTTTGATCGGTAAATGGCGTGGATTCACCTGTTCCCGGTAAGCCTGTTACCAAGCCGTAGCCAACCAATTGGTTACTACGTACGCCCGCTACTTGCGAAACGTCTTTAATGCGTGCTGCGTGCGTGTGTGTCGCGATAAACAGCAGACTTGTAACAAGGAGAAACCACTTTTTCATAACCGTACCTTTACTCTACACTCAACCAGCTTTGTATTTGTGCCAAAAAAGCGGCATTAGCTGGGATTAGAGAGAGACATTAAAGAATCGTGCCAAGAATCCAGGTTCTTGCATATCTTGTTGTGTACCCGTGCCAGAGTACTGAATTCTAGCGTTAGAAATACGGGTTGAGGCAATGGTATTTTGATAATCGATATCGTCAGGGCGGATGGTGCCACTTAATCGAATATATTCATCACCTGTGTTTAATGTCAGCCACTTCTCGCCACGAATCACCAGGTTACCGTTAGCTAATACCTCGATAACTTCGACGGTAATTGAGCCAGATAAGCTGTTGCTTTGGTTAGCCGCAGCACTGCCGCTGAATGAATTGTCGTTGCTAAGGTTGTATGAAAAGTTGTAGTCACCGATGTTAAGCTGCTGACCACCAACCTCCAGTGGATCCATCGTCGCATCATTGTTCTTCGATAAGTCAGCGTCTGAACTCTTAGACGCATTGGTGCTTTCATCTAGTGTGACAGTAATAATGTCACCAATACCACGTGGCTTAGAATCATCATATAGACTGGATGCACGGCCACTGTTAAACAAAGAACCAGTTTCTGCCGCATAATGCTCTGGTTGGTGCTTAGGGTGGATCGGAGACCAAGCAGGGTCACCAGATACAGGGTCATTTCTGCCGCGCAGCGTATCAATGACGCCAGACTCGCCATCACTCGACTTATCACCTTCAACAGCATCAACCGTTGTTGTACCTTGAACGACATCTGGCGTTTCAATTGGCGGCTGCATAAGCGTACAACCAGATAAAGTGGCAATACCCAACAGCATGGCTAGTAATCGATTCATCTCTCTACCCTCTTCCAACTAGATTAAAGCTGTTGGTTAACAAAGCTCATCATCTTGTCGACTGCAGAGATGACTTTAGAATTCATTTCGTACACACGCTGAGCTTCAATCATATTAACCAGCTCTTCGGTAACGTTAACGTTGGATGTTTCCAGCATCGACTGGCGAACATCACCAAATCCATCAAATCCAGGAACGCCTTCTTGAGGGTCGCCACTTGCACCTGTTGCCATATAGAGGTTCTGACCAATGGGCTCAAGACCACCTGGGTTAACAAAATCTACCGTGGCAATTTGACCAACCACTTGGTTGTCCTGCTGACCACGAATACGTACTGATACTTCACCATCAGTACCAATCGTAATGCTCTGCGCATCTTCTGGAATGGCAATTTCGGGCTCAAGCGCATAGCCTGCACCCGACGTTACGATAACGCCTTCGTCATTGACGGTGAATTGACCATTACGGCTGTAACCAATGTTGCCATCTGGCATTAAGATCTGGAAGAAGCCATCACCTTCAATCATCATATCGAGACTGTTGTTGGTCGTCTGGGTGTTACCTTGGGTATGAACCTTTTGGGTTGCCACAACCTTCGAACCCGCACCTAGCATCAAACCGCTTGGAAGTTCCGTGTTTTGCGAAGATTGACCACCAGGTTGATTGATATTTTGATAGAACAAATCTTCAAATACCGCGCGGCTTTTCTTGTAGCCGACGGTCGATGCGTTCGCTAGGTTGTTTGAAATCGTTGAAATATTGGTCTGTTGAGCATCTAAGCCCGTTTTACTTACCCATAATGCAGGATGCATAACCTTCTCCTAAAATCTATTAGCTCATACGAAGCAGAGAGTCAGACGCTTTGTCCATATCTTCTGCGGTGCTCATCATTTTCACTTGCATTTCGAATTGGCGTTGTAAGTCAATCAGACTTGTCATTTCGCCGATAGCATTGACGTTACTACCTTCGATTGCACCGGTGAGCAGTTTTACATCGGCATCTGCTTCGTATGCCGTATTAGGATCTTTTGCACGGAATAGACCGTTGATGTCTTTGAATAGTGATTGATTATTGGTGCGAGTGAGTTTAATTCTATCGACAACTTCAATGGCATCTGCTGGAGCGCCTTGAGGAACCACAGAAATTGTACCGTCGTTGCCGATCTCGACTTTACTCACGGGAATTGGAAGTGTAATAGGTGCGCCAGTTTCACCGAGTACTAAGTGGCCATTGCCGTTGGTCAGTAAACCGTTCACATCAACGTTTAGATTACCGTTACGTGTCAGACCTTCTTTACCAGTCTGATCAAGCACTGAGATCCAGCCATCACCTTGAATCGTCACATCTAAGTCACGCCCCGTGGTAATGACACTACCTTGTTGGAAATTATGTCCCGGACGCTCTGTCATGCTAAACACTCGGCTAGGAACACCCTCGCCGTATGCTTGCATTGAACGCGCTTGCGCCAAATCAGCACGGAAACCCGTGGTACTGACGTTCGCTAGGTTATTTGCTCTAAGCTGTAATGCCTGCATATTCTGCTTGGCGCCGCTCATCGCAAGAAACAGTGCACGATCCATAATTTGCTCCAATAATCACAATTCTGATCAATAGAAAGCAATAGGTATGCCAACTTATAAAAGTCTTTTTATATCAACAGATTAAAATCAAAACAGCAAGTTTGATGGAGAAGATAGAGGAGGCAAAGAGTGAGAGGCGGCAACATAGCAAGCTGATCTTTGCCACCAGCTTGCTATACAGATTATTGCCAAACAACGTAAATCGATTAACGGATTTGTAGGATGTTCTGTTGCGTTTGGTTGTGAACTTCTAAAGAACGAGAGTTCGCTTGGAAGTTACGTTGAGCCGAAATTAGGTCAACCAGCTCTTGAGTCATATCGATGTTCGATTGCTCAAGCGTACCGCTACTGATCGAACCAAACGAACCTTTATTCGACTCGCCCCAAATCTTGTCCCCAGAGAACTGGGTAGAGTCCCACTGAGTACCACCTTTCTTATCTAGGCCTTGCTCATTGGCTACACGAACCATGGCAACACGACCTAAAATGATGTTCTCACCATTCGAATAAGTACCTAGAACACTACCGTTTTCGTCGAAGTCAACTTTAGTCAGGAAGCCTGTTGTCGCGCCATCTTCATCGAACTTAGTCAGTTCAAACGGTGCGGCAAACTGTGTCGCATCTTGCAGACCGAATGAAAGTGTTTGGTTAACATCCGCACCGTTAAGTTCAACAGGGTTTGCACCCGTACCTAATGGCTCAGAAACAATATTTTGACCATTGTTAAGACTTGCTAGAGTACCGTCGTTGTTAAACTTCATCGTATGTCCAATATGGCCAGTCGGAGAAGTTGCATCACCACCCGTAATGTTCAGAGGTTTCTCACCCGCACTGTCAGTCACTGTGTAGTATGTCTGCCAAGTGTTAGGCTGAGTCTGATCTTTCAAGTAGTAAGTCGTTAACTTGTACGATTGACCCATAGAGTCATAGATCGTCGAAGACGTTGAACGGTTGTATGTTTCAGGATCTGAGTAATCAAATAACGCAGGATCTTTCAGCTCACCACCAGCAGGCAGGTTTACACCGACTTCGATGTTTGCCGTTTGCTTAGGCTTACCAAATTCTTTTGGAATGTTGATTGGTGACGGCTCATAAGAAAGAACATCACCCGTATCTTTATTCACTTGATAACCTAACAGGAACTCGTCATTCGCCGTTACCATGTAGTTATCTTTATTCAGGTGAAACGCACCATTACGCGTCAGTTCGTTAGATGTCGGAGTCAAACGGTCTTTAGCAACCGCGAAGAAACCAGTACCACCGATACGTAAATCCATTGGGTTATTGGTATAAATACTTGAACCTTCATGGAACTGTTGTGCCACCTTCGCCGCTTGTACACCTTGTCCAGGTGTCGTTTTAGCGTGAGTGAACAGTGAATTCGAGTAAACATCACCGAACTCAGCACGAGACTCCTTAAAGCCATACGTGTTCGCGTTCGCAATGTTGTTACTGGTTGTATTCAAGTCTAATTGAGCAGCGGATAAACCGCTTAGTGCAACATATGACATTCCAAAATCTCCTATCTAGCTAGCATAACTACTTAATTAAGAGCTACGCCTTACCAACTTCTAGTACTTCAGCAAGTCGAACTGGCGACTCAAAGCCAGCCAGATTGAGTAGTACGTTACCATCACCTTTACCAAGAAGGACGCTGTTGACGTTTGCATAAGTCGAAACTTCAAACTCTTTCGCCTTCCCGTCTAACAAACCCGATGCTTTCACATTGTATTTGCCAGCCGGCAATGGATTACCGTTTTGATCTTTGCCATCCCATTCGACGCGATTATCACCCGCAGGTTTAGAACCGACTTCAAAGGTACGGACAAGCTGTCCCATCTGGTCTTCTACTCTTACCATCACGTTATCGACAGCTTGAGGTAGTTTGACCATAGCAGCCATATTACCGTCATCTTTTTTCACGCCCGCAGCACCTGGTACTAGGACATCACGTCCAACTAAGGATGAAGCCTGTAGTGCTTGGTTAGAGGTCATTGAAGCATTCAGTGTTTCAAACTGATTGTTCATCTTGCCAATACCATCGACGGTTGCGAATGACGCCATTTGTGCAATCATCTGGTCATTACTAACCGGCTTAAACGGATCCTGTTGGGCAAGTTGCTTAGTGAGCAGTGATAAGAAGTCTTCTTGCTTTAGATCTTGCTTACCTGTTGTCTCATTCGGCTTATTCTTGTCCTGTAGCTGTTTAAGCTGGTCGATATAGGACAAGCCACTCTGACCAACATTATTATTAATGCCTCCGGCCATCTGTTACCTCCTTATCCTTATTGACCCATCTGCAGCGTACGCAGCAGCATTTGTTTACTTGCATCTGCTACTTGAACGTTCGTTTGGTATGAACGTGAAGCAGATATCATGTTAGCCATCTCTTCCATTACATTAACGTTAGGCTTGTAGATATAGCCTTCGTCGTTTGCAAGTGGGTGATCCGGGTTGTATTCCGCACTGAGCGGTTTGTCACTTTCAACAATGCCCATCAATTTCACTGGCACAGTGTGGTCGCGGCCATACTTTGCCTTACTTAACTCAGCACCGAACACTGCATGACGCGCTTTATAGGTATCTTTCGCTGAGCTAGAAATACTATCTGCGTTTGCCAGGTTGCTTGAGGTCGTATTTAGACGAACAGATTCAGCGCTCATGGCAGAACCAGTTACATTGAAGACGTTAAATAAGCTCATCTAATTATTCCCCTTTAATTGCTTTCGTTAAGTTCTTGAATTTACTTCCTAAGAAGTCGAGTGATGCTTGATGACGAATCTGATTTTGCATAAACAAGTTACGCTCTAAATCTACATCGACCGTATTGCCATCACCCGTGTCAGGTTGTGTTGGAAGACGATACATTACTTCCCCTGTCACTTGAGTAGAGGCAGCGATATGCCGACCATCAGTTCGGCTAAGACCAATGCTTGCCTCTGATGTTGCCGCCTGCAGTGCCTTTTGAAAGTCCATTCCCTTCGCTTTGTATCCAGGTGTGTTCGCTTGTGCAATGTTGGTGGACATCACCTCAGCATTGCGCTCACGTACTCCCACCGTGTGTTGGTGGATACCTAGTGCATTGTCAAAAGAAATAGCCATGTTGACCTCTACTTAAAGAACTGACCGTTAGTAATAATTACAAAAGCAATATGTGTACCAACTTTTAGAATTAGTCCAATTTTGCTTTCACGTTAGGTAGAGCAATAACCACGCCAACTTAAGGTTTAGCAATAGTTATAGGGTTGAGATTTGGAATGCCTCACCAAAAGTATACTCGCTAGACTCTTAGCACTCGAATTATTTTCCAGGCAGTAGATACGACAAAGCCCAACGAAATGCTGGGCTTTAATTAGAAAATGTTGATCGCGCTACTTAAGCTTGTAGATAATTCCAGGGTTACAACGAACCATATCAAATCTATCGGTTAAACCAGTCAACGACTCTGATGCCCCTAGCAATAAATATCCGCCTGGGTTTAAGCTATTTGCCATCTGATTTAGGACCTGAGACTTCATATCTGGAGAGAAGTAGATCAACACATTTCGACAGAAAATAATGTCAAACTTACCGAGTAACGCATAGCTATCCATCAGGTTTTGGGGACGGAAATTCACTAAGCGTTTTACATTGTCTTTCACTTTCATTCGACCATCACCTGCATCTTCAAAGAAGTTGCGTCTACGTTCAGGTGAAAGACCGCGGCCAAGCGCTAAGTTGTCATAAATACCCGCACGACACATATCCAGCATGCTTGCAGAAATATCCGTCGCTGTAATAGAGACGCTCGGAAGCATGCCTGGCTTGCGTTGCTGCTGCTCTAGCACCGTCATCGCCATCGAATAAGGTTCTTGACCCGAAGAACTGGCCGCTGACCAAATTTTAATAGGGCGCTTATTTGCCGCCGCTTCAGGAAGTAGCTTATTAGCGAGTACTTCGAATGGGTAGGTATCGCGAAACCAAAGTGTTTCATTGGTCGTCATTGCATCGACAGCAGCAACTCGTAGTTCACGGTTACGCCCGCTCACTACATCTCTCAATAGATCAGATAGAGAAGCCAACTTGAACTTAGTAACAAGTGGGCTAAGACGACTTCTAACGAGGTATTGCTTGCTATCGCCAAGAACAATACCGCATTGTGACTCTAAGAAACGGCTGAAATCACGATACTCTTGATCGCTTATAGTTATTGCTGTCATTCACTTCTCTTTTAATTAGTAAGTGCCGATTTCACTGCATTACCCAACTCGTCAGGGTTAAATTTCGCAATAAAGGAGTTCGCACCAACACGCTCGACCATCGCTTGGTTAAACACCCCACTCAATGACGAGTGAAGGATCACATAAAGATCTTTCAAATCTGGGTGGCGACGTACTTCTGCAGTCAAAGTATAGCCATCCATCTCTGGCATTTCGATATCAGATATCACTAACGAGATCTGATCGTAAATACTACCAGTTGCCGCCATTTCGACTAGTTTATCATACGCTTCTTTGCCATCTTTTGCTGAAACGACTTCAAAACCTAATGAAGTAATCGCGCGTTCTACCTGCTTACGAGCTACCGTAGAATCGTCGGCAATAAGAATTCGGCGCACAATTTCTTTTTCTGTTTCTGCTTGGGCAATCTCTTCGCTGATTGAAGAATCCATGGTTTCGTCAACCGGAGCGATTTCAGCAAGAATTTTCTCTACGTCTAAAATTTCGACCAATTCATTGTCGATATTGGTTACCGCAGTTAGGTAGTTCGCTTTACCTGCACCGTCTGGTGGCGGCAAAATTGCTTCCCAGTGCATATTGATGATACGTTCGACAGACGTCACCAGAAACGCTTGTATCGTGCGGTTAAACTCCGCAATGACGACAAAAGCCTTTTCAACGTCAGTGGTCGGACGCCCACCAATCGCTAAACTAAGATCAATCACTGACACCGTATGTCCGCGAATATGAGCAACCCCTTTAACAAGAGGGTGCAAGTTTGGCATTGAAGTAAGCTTAGGGCACTGAAGTACCTCTTTTACTTTAAATACGTTAATTCCGTAACGCTGGCGCCCCATTAGGCGAAAGGTTAGGAGTTCTAATCGGTTTTGACCGACGAGTTGCGTACGCTGATTCACTGAATCAAGAATACCGGTCATAAGCTCATCTCCATCTCAAACTTCATGCTAAAAAAATGGTAGTCTACATAGTGGCCATGAAAAACCAGAGAAACAGAATGATATATCCTAAAACATCATTACGCTCAATTTCCATAACTAATTGTAGAGCTTTCTATAAAAAGTTTCGTAAGTCTATCGGCTTTTTATTCTTTTTCTTTAGTTTTTCAGTATTTTCCGCAACAGAAAGCCAAATTAAGCTTATTCAACAAGCTGCAGAAGAGTACATTATCGCCGAAATTGAGTGGCCAATTGGAGGTAACCTTGAGGCGAAGGCGGCGAATATTGATAGTCGTATATTTGCCACTGACTGTCCAAGCCCACTATCGAGTTCTTCTTCGTCGACCAACCCCAACTCCAGTAATATTACTGTTCTGGTTGAGTGCCTCGATGACAATTGGCGAGTCTATGTACCAGTACGTCTGATTCGCACAGGCCCTCAGGTCACTCTCACCTCTCCAATTTCCCGTGGTCAGCTAATTTCTGAATACGATGTCACTATTAGTATGGTAGACCTACAACGTTTTAGACGGCAAGGATTTACCTCAATCGATGCTGTCATCGGCGCAAAAGCGAAGAAAAACCTTCGTGCTGGAGAAGTCATTGAGGACAGAGACATTTGCGTTGTATGCCGGAATGAGACCGTCACTATCAAAGCAGTGAAATCAGGCATGACCATTACAACAAAAGGGGTCGCTCTGACAGATGGTTCACACGGTGAACAGATAAGAGTGAAAAATAGTAAATCCAACCGTATAATTGAAGGACGAGTATCTGGAATTTCGGAAGTCACGGTTATCTTTTAGCAAATCTGATAAAAATGCTAAAGTTCTCACCGTACTCGTCGATATTGACAATACAAGTTCTATTTTAAAAAGGCTCATCTATGGCAGGCATTGATAATATACGTTCAGGGCAAACACTCTCGACAACGACGAGAAGCTCAGTTCGCAATGATAACTCGACCACTAGCGGTTCTGACTCAGCAAAAAAGTCTACCGTTGCTCAGGACGCGGTTTCACTAAGTTCTCAGGGCAAAGCGGTCGGAGAAATGCATAATCAAATGGTTAGCCAACCTAGCTTTGATCAGGCAAAAGTTGCTGCGATAAAAGAAGCGATTGCCAACGGCTCTTATACAGTCGATCCGGAAAAGCTGGCAGATAATATGATGAAGTTCGAAAAAGAACTTGGCGGACTTTAAATAACAAGTGAGAGTTCAATAGATGGCAGCGCTACATGGTTTGGTCGAATTTCAGTTGAAAAATGCCCTAGAGCTTAGTGATGTTCTTGAGCAAGAAAAACACGCCATCACCAGCCGTCAATCTAAAAATATTGAACAGATAGCCACCAAAAAAGTCACCCTCATTGAACAACTGCAAGTCACTGATGATCGTATTCGTCGCCATCCTGACGTTGAAAGCTTAACCTCAGATCCAGAGTTGAGCCCTCTGGTAGAGCAAATCCGTGAGCTTATTTCTCAATGTCAGCAAGCGAATGAAGTGAATGGTCAAGCATTGCAACGCGCGCAGTTAAGCTACAATAAGCTAAATAACTTGATGAAGCAGTCTCAAGGCAAGCTTGGCATGACATATACTGCCGAAGGCCAAACGAAGAATGTAACAACGCTTGGAACAAATATTAAAGCCTAGTGTGATTTTCCCAAGTAAATAAAAAGCGGCAATGATTGCCGCTTTTTCTGTATCTGGAGAGAATATTTCAACTAGAAAAGTGTTTGCTGCCTTTTTTCTGGCACCTGTTGAACTTCACCGTAATCACGCAGTTTGTTCATCTTCTCGATATCTAAACGAAGTTCAGTCACGTAACTGTCACCAACTTTATAGCTTCTTACAACCTCTGCACCACGGATAACACCGTCTACTGCGCCAGACGTAAGCTCAGTCCCGAGACGTTGATCTTTAAGATCTGCTCTGCCACTCACGCGCATGCCATACACTTGTTCAGCGAGTTCACGATAAGCGTCGATTTTAGAGGCGCGCATCGCACGTACCTGCTTTTCATCTTCGTTACGCCCTTTTTGTTCACTGATGCTAGCGTAACCAACTGCCGTCAACCAGTCATCAGGACGCATGTTCTGCAGAGGTTGACAACCAACCATCATCAAAGCAACAACAAGAAGTAATAACTTTTTCATTGTGTCTCCTATGGACGCAGAATCACGGTATACGGTTGAGTCATCGTTGGGTCAGAGCGAATTAATACCCCATCTTGGGTACGAATGCTATTAAGTGTATCAAGATCTCGACCAATACGATCTGCTGGCAAGAACCCTTGAGCCGTAGCAACCACAATTCTTGACTGCATGCCAACAACGCGTGCATTCACCAGCACTCCCCCCTCTTGACGAAGCATGGTACCGGTCAGTACATATTGAATATCTTGCTCTTGCGCAAGATCTTTCCAGTCTCGGCTAAAGGCGAAATCACCTTGATTCGTCACTTGAATCGATCCTGTTGTTTTGTAATCAACAACCTTGAACCCTCGACGTTGAAACTGGTGAATAAATCCTTCCGATACAGAGTTACCTAACCAGTTGGTCGCATCCATATTCTGCAAATCAACAAATGATGTGACTGCAATCGGTGTGCGAGCCGATACACTCGTATTGGAAATCATCAAGTCCTCGGTCATGCTCTCGACAAAAAAGTCAAGAGTATGACGCGGGCTGTCCATCAGCATAAACTGGGAACCATTGTAAGGTTCTTTACCATTGTATATTGGCGCATACGCACAGGCGGTCAAAAACACCACCGGCACAAGCGATAACCATTTTTTCATTCTCTAATCTCCGATACATTAAGGCCTAAATGTCGACTCTTTTACAAAAAAACGAAAAGTGGAACATTCTTTGCTTTTCTATCAATGCAACTATTCAGAAAGGCAATGCCTAAATCAGCTAAGATTTATTAAGCAAAAAATGAACCAACTTGGTAATCAATCATGAAAAAATCGCTTCTGTACTTTTTATCAACCATCTACTTAAGTCTGTTTGCACACGGTGCACTGGCGGGTTGGTATGAGGTAACGGGGACTTCAACTATCGTTTCATCAGAAGAAGTGGCCCGTGTTCATGCGCTAGAAGACGCAATCTACAAAGCAGTGAGCTTTTCAGGCGCTGATATCGGTAGCATCGCTAACCTCCGCCCATTACTTGAAAGTGGACGTAAAGAGTATCAATTCACCGGCACTGAAGTGCGCTATATCTTAGTCGAAGAAGAAAGAACTCGTAGTGGCGTTATGTTCGTCAAAGCGCGTATCGATATTTACCCATCGGCAACAGGTTGCCATGTCAGCCAATATAAAAAGACGTTCTTAGTTGGAAACATTGACCTAGCCTCTCCACAGCAAGCGGTGATGGGGCAGATATACAGTGTTGGAGACGACTTCGCCAACGTCATCAACCGCCAATTAGATCAAGAGTCTGCTAGCTTTATTTCCGTTGGGACGACCGACTTTGAGATCAGTAAGAAATACCCCGAGCGTCTTAAAATGATCGCTGAAGATACTGGTGCGCAGTACATTATCGGCGGTGTGATTACCGACTTAACGGCAACTATTGAGAAGAACCTAATTAAAGATGATGTCATCAACCGCCAGTTTGCGCTAGAGATGACGATTTTCGACGGCAAAACCGGTAATGAAGTCTATAACCGTAACTATCGTGAAGTGGCACGTTGGCCATTTGCCAAAACAAGCCAAGTCGATACTAAAAGTGCTCGCTTTTGGGCTTCAACCTACGGTGATATGATGCTTCGTGTCAGTCGAAACATCATGCTTGACCTCGAATCAGAAGTCTCTTGTAAAATCACTCTACCCGAAGTCGTCGCTAAATGGGGCAATACCATTACGATCGACCTAGGGCGTGTTCATGGCGTACAAGAAGGTGACAAGCTACAACTTTGGCACACTGGATCTTTTATCGATCAACGCGGCTTACCTAGAAACAAAGTCACGGAAACTGACATAACACTAACGGTATCTCGCGTGTATGAAAACGAAGCAGAACTGTCTGTCGATCAAGCGGAATTAGCTGGCAGCATTCAGATCGGTGATGTTATGCACAAATTGCTGTAACGATATGATTTAAATGGTACGGCACTCCCTAGCACAGTAGGCAGCAAGTTCTCATTCTAAGAGCTAGAATTCGCCCGAGAACACCATCCTTATATCAGGGCCAAGTAAAAATGCTTGGCCCTTTTGCTTTCTTGGCTTCACCATCCTTTAACTTTCATCTAGAATAATTATTAATAAAGTTATCTATAGTAAAGCAATGAAAAAAAGTAACTTAGAGACCAACACTGGTCATCGCTTCATTTCTAAGGCCAAAACAGCCTTTAAAATTCATATCCATACTCCAGATGACAAAGTCATCCACCGTTCTGTCGGCTACATTCGTATTGGAGAGAAGAAAGGTCTGCAGAAAGCGATTAAGTTACGAAATGAAATGGGTAGCGAGATGTGGGGCAAATTTTGGCGCCGTTTACTTAAAGACCCTTACCTGATGACACGATTGCCTCATTCACTTGAACCTAAGATCATCTTTAAACCTCGACCGACAAAAGATGACCCAGGCGCTAAAGATGAATGCTATATCGCCGCATGGCGCAACTATGATGAAAATGGCAAGTTGATCTATCGAAGCGTCGTTTGCTCCATAAAAAAACATGGGCGATTAGCAGCCTACTCAAAAACCAAAAAAGCGCTCCTCGCGGCCAATAAGGAAAACTTAGAGATCTTGGAGTTTATGGGCCGATTAAATAGTATCGATTTAAAATAATTGCCAAATTCGCAAATACTCTATCATTGCAAAGCTAGCCGTGATTAAAACAAAAAAGCCTTGGCATCGACCAAGGCTTTTCATTTACTTGTTGCCGTTACTTCTCTTCGTATTCAAAGCCCGGAACCGTGATTTCGACACGGCGGTTTTGAGCTCGACCTCCACGAGTGTCATTGGAAGCGATAGGGTTGTTCTCCCCTTCTCCACTCACTGTGATACGTGAAGATTCGACACCTTGACTCTCTAACTCATTGGCTACAGCTTGTGCTCGTTTTTCTGAAAGCATCTGGTTGTATTCCGCAGCACCACTTGAGTCGGTGTACCCAGTAATTTCAACATTTGCTTGAGGGTATTGCTCCATAAACTGAACCAACTCAGAAAGTAGAGATTTACTTTCTGGCTTCAATTCAGTGCTGTTTAGGGCAAAGTTTCCAGAATCAACTTTGGTTGCATAACTCTTGATAACAGGAGTCGCAACAACCACTTCTTCTACTACTTCAACTGTCTTTTCTTCAACAACAACTGGCTCTTGTTCTGTCTGATCATTGTTGCCAAAGTGGTAAACAAAGCCTAAGGTCGCCGAGTTAACAGCAGCCTTAACCAAATCATTGTTTACGTCGGTCAAACGTTGGTACTCAAGGCGAACTCTCACATTGCTATCAGAGTTAAGCTCCAAGCCCACTGCACCTAAGTAAGAGTTGTCATCTTTATCGCCATATTCGACGTATGCGCCACCAAACTTACCGTAAAGAGAGACAGTATCATTAAACGGGATAGTTAACTTTGGCGCTAATGTCCACGCGTGAGCTTTGTCGCCCGAAATACCGTCTGCGGTAAACTCACCTAAATAGTCATATCCACCTTCAATTGATAGGTAGTCAAGAAACTCATAACCAGCAAACAGACCAGCAGTAATGGACTCATCATCACAATTTGTGGTCGCTGATGTACAAGCATCATCTAGCCAAGACTTACCGGCTTTACCACCAAGATAGAACTCTGCATTTGCTGCAGCAGACAACATCAAGGTTGCAGAAATAACCACTGCTAATTTTTTCATGCGTATTTCCTTATTTTCCATTCACGCCTTCGCTCACCGTTTAACGTGAACCAGACAGTGCGCACTGGCGCATATATAGACGCCATAAAATGCGAGTAATGTAGAGCTTTATATTATATTCCCTTATGTGCTCTCAAAAATAAGAAAGCCCCGACCTAAGTCGAGGCTTTTTTCTGACGCTGTTATTGAGTGAGTTATTATTGAGCTACTTGGTACTCAAACTCAGGAACGATAACTTCAACGCGACGGTTTTGTTCACGACCTTCACGTGTTTCATTTGACGCGATTGGATTGTTCTCACCTTCACCACGAGCTGTGATACGTGAAGAATCAATACCTTTTTCTTCTAGAGTTGTTGCTACTGACTCAGCACGCTTCTCTGAAACAACTTGGTTGTATTCCGCTGCACCAGATGTATCTGTGTAACCAATGATCTCTACGTTTGCTTGAGGGTACGTATTTAAGAACTCAACTAATTCGTCTAGTTGATCAGCGCTGTCTTGGTTTAGCTCAGTGCTGTTTAGTTTGAAGCTACCAGAGCCTAGCTGTTGAGTTTCAAATGTTTTTGTTTCAACAACAGGTTCTACTGGCGTTTCTTCTACCACTTCTTCTGTCATTTCTTCTTCAACAACAACCACTGGAGCTGCTTCTTCGCTGCCGCCAAACTTGTAGACGAAACCTAGAGTTGCGCTATTGCCCATTGCACGTACTTTGTCATTGTTAGCATCGGTAATTGTTTGGTATTCAACGCGAACAGTTACGTTTTCATGTGAATCAAATTCGATACCTGCTGCGCCTAGGTAAGAGTAATCTTCTTCGCTACCGTACTTCACATACGCGCCACCGAATTTACCGTAAAGAGAGATATCATTAGTGATAGGCAGGTTTAGTTTTGGCGCCAATGTAAATGCTTCAACTTTGTCATCATTTAGGCCGTCTGCTGTGAATTTACCTAGGTAGTCGTAACCACCTTCAATTGATAGGAAATCCCACATTTCATAACCGATAAACGCACCAGCTGTAGATGCTTCATCATCACAGTTTGCCGTCGCTGTAGTACAAGCGTCATCTAACCATGATTTACCTACTTTACCACCAACATACAGTTCAGCCATTGATGGCGCTGAAGCAAGAAGAAGTGACGCTGAAATTACCGCTGCTAGTTTTTTCATTAATGATTCCTCGAAATCTAACTTTTTAAATAGTTGATTCGGTGATCATCTCCATTCAAGCTCAAACAAACTTGCATGGAGACAGATCACCCTGCTGCACTTCCCACTGTGAGTCTTCCTTCCTAACCGTTACATTTGTAAATCTTTGTAACTGACGGTGGGAACTATAAACATTTTGACTCAAGTTGAAAGGAGGAAAATGTCAGCATCCTGTAAGCAAAAAATCAGAGTAACTTCAGCGCCTCCTTCGAAGCCTTTTGCTACAAGGCCTCAGTACTAGGTGTGTTTTTATTGAACCATATCAACTAATTAGTGTCCTGTGGATAAATGTCACAAAAATGAGACATTATTTTGTAGTCTATTTCTTAGTTGCTCAGAAGTATGATCCTAGCAATCACGATTGGCACCCATTGATTCGGACATAAAAAACCGCAGTACAAAGACTGCGGTTCGAATTCATTCACAATAAGAACAGTTATGCGTTTGCTTCACGCTCTTCGATAAATGCAATCGCCATCTTAATACGTGCAATGACGCGCTCTTTACCGACAAACTCCATGACTGCATCAACAGAAGGAGATTGACCACCACCTGTAACTGCAACGCGTAATGGCATACCGATTTTACCCATGCCGATTTCTAGCTCTTCGCAAACAGCTGCAATAACGCCGTCTTTGATGTTTGCTGTTGTCCACTCTTCTAGCGCTTCAACTTTCGCCAGAGCAAGCTCTAGTGGACCTTTAGCTACGCCACGTAGGTGCTTTTTAGCTGCGCCTGCTTCAAACTCAGCGAAATCTTCGTAGAAGTAACGGATTTGCTCGGCTAGTTCTACTAATGTGTTACAACGCTCACCTACAAGCTTGATCACTTCTGTGATTGCCGGGCCGTTTTCAGTGTTTAGCTTTTGGTTGTCTAGATGCCACTGTAGGTACTCAGCCACATACTCAGGAGCAGATGTCTTGATGTAGTGGTTGTTCAACCAAAGCAGCTTTTCAGTATTGAATGCTGATGCCGACTTAGAAATTGCATCAAGCGAGAACAGATTAATCATCTCTTCTTGAGAGAAGATCTCTTGGTCACCGTGAGACCAACCAAGACGCACTAGGTAGTTGTTAAGTGCATTTGGTAGGTAACCTTCGTCGCGGTATTGCATAACAGAAACCGCACCGTGACGCTTAGACAGCTTCGCACCGTCATCACCTAAGATCATGGCACAATGTGCAAATACAGGTACTGGCGCACCTAATGCTTCATAGATGTTGATCTGACGAGGAGTATTGTTGATATGATCTTCGCCACGGACAACGTGTGTAATGCCCATATCCCAGTCATCGACAACCACAACAAAGTTGTATGTTGGCGCACCGTCAGTACGACGGATGATTAGGTCATCTAGCTGGCTGTTCGAGATTTCGATGCGACCACGGATTTGGTCTTCAAATACAACGCTACCTTCTTTAGGGTTGCGGAAACGAACAACAAACGCGTCACCTTCTTTTGCTGCCGTATTCGCTGCAACCACTTTAGGGTGGTTAGCATCGTAACGAGGCATCTCTTTTGCTGCTTCTTGCTCAGCACGGATCTCTTCTAGCAGCTCTTTCGATGCATAACATTTGTATGCTTTGTCTTCTGCTAGCAGCTTATCAACCATTTCGTTGTAACGGTCAAAACGCTTAGACTGGAAGTAAGGGCCTTCATTCCACTCAAGACCCATCCACTGCATACCTTCTAGGATCGCATCAACCGCTTCCTGAGAGTTACGCTCTAAATCCGTATCTTCGATACGTAGAACGAATTCACCACCTTGGCTTTTTGCATATAGCCAAGAGTAAAGTGCAGTACGTGCACCACCAACGTGGAGGTAGCCTGTAGGGCTAGGAGCAAAACGAGTTTTAACCGTCATGTAAAATACCTTGATTGTCTAAATGACCACACCAATACGGTTTAAAACAGATTGGTGCCAAAATTGCGCGTTATTTTAGCACCGATACGTAATTCTACAATCCTTGGAATTACTTTAAGTTCTGCATTGCCCACTGCATGAATTCTTGCTGCTCTTGACGACTGAGATCATTGAACGATTCTTTTAGCGTTTTAGTTACCGCAGGTGAAGCCGCAATGCTCGATTGGGTTGTCTGTTTTTGCACAGCGTTGTTGTAATCAGCTACTTCTCGCTCATAATCGCGAAAGCCTTGCAATCCACCTTTACGCAGTTGAACCATTGAAAATTCAACGTCTTTCCCAGACAGGTCTTTCAAACTGACATTAGGGTTATTCTCAAAGCTTTTAGCCTCTTCAATCGTTCTAAATGTATCGTAGCTAAGAGTCAGTTCAGCATCTGTCGCGGCATTAAATTCAAGTAGTAGCGGTTGAGAATCAAATTTACGACGTTTGCCATCTTCAAAAACGATTTGACCTACTGTAACGGCCAGTTGATTGTCTCCATCCGCTAATTTAATACCATTTGAATCAGAGACTAGCTCAGGGTAGACAAACTCACCGTTAAGAACACGAGGAGCCAATTCCGATTGGAGTGTTAGTTGAGCGGCAAATGCTGGCGCTGAAAGGATCGCGCAAATACCTATTAGGATAGTGTTTTTTTTCATCATGGTTTCTCGTCTTATACCAATTTAGATAAGCCAAAGAGATCAACAGGCCTTTGATTGCAATGACTTATTTAGATTAATATGAACACAAAAAGGGCGTTTCCGCCCTTTTTATCTACTCTCTATTAGAAGTAGTACTCTACGCCTACAGAGAACTCATCGTAGTCAGCCGACTTCCAACGGTTCGCACCGTCATCTGAGTCTGTCCAACCACCTACGTATGTCGCGCCGTCACCAAAGTCTAAGGTACGAGCACGTACATAGATAACTGCTGATGGATCTACGAAGTACATAACTTGCGCTGATAGTACGTCATCAGCCGTATTGTCGATTGTCTGACCATCGCGCTCTAAGTCGAAGTTTGCTGCGTAACCTAGCTTGTACTGCCAATCACCCGTCGTGTACATCAGACCAGCAGAAACTGCATCTTGCTTCTCGCTAACACCGTTGCTTGCATCCGCTTCCATATATTTATATTGAGCGAAGAACGAAATACCATTTTCGAACCAACCTTGAACACCAACTAGGTAACTGTTGTTTTCCCATGTCTGACCTTCAGCTTCGATATTGCGGTTGCCTTCATACGCAGCATCCAATTGTAGTGGACCCAGTTTGTAGTGCGCTGCAATACCACCCCAGTAATCATCACCAGCCCCCATACCAGCGCTATCACCCGCACCAGCGGCAATGTCTAATGAGAACTTGTCTGCATACATTGGCGAGTCCCAGCGGATAGTGTTTGACTGACGATCTTGGTATTTAGCACCACCAATAGCCCCGCCCCAGTCATATACATCGCCTAGACCTGGGTTAGAAGCTGGCCAGTCAACCAGTTCGTACATAGGTGTTAGCACGCGACCTAGACGAACTTGGCCCATCGACTCACTTTCAAAGCCAACAAACGTATCACGCTCACCTAAGCCAGCACCTTCACCACCAAAGCTTGGGTCAACGTAGCCACCCTCGATTTGCCAGATAAACGTTGGCCCGAAGTTAGCAAAGTCTTTTTTACCACGGAAACCAATACGAGACTCGTTGTTTAACTGCATGCCTCCAAGATCATCATCCGTTGCATTACTACCTGAGTCATAATCACGATACGCGGCCTGCATCGCGATAATACCGTAGACTTCATATGCAAATGAGTCCTTCGTCAAGTAGTTCTTCGCTGCGTCACTGTTTGCGCCGTCGGCGAATGCAGCACCACTTAATACTAAGCTCGATACTGCAGCTCCAAGTAGTGTCTTTTTGAAATGAGACATAAGATTAACCCCTATTATTAAGAATCTATTTTTTGTTAGCACTCCCCAGGAAACCACCTAACATCATGATTTAATGGGGAGAACCATTTATGGACGAGTTCATCTTGGCAAACTTTTTTTGCTTCAAAAAACTATCCGAAGAAAAATCTGACTCACTTCAAAACGGGCTTTATTAACACACTTATAGTTCATTACAAATCAGTAACTTAGCAAGAAATTCTAAAACTTAAAAAACGTTAATTTTAGAAAAACAATCAATATATGGCTTATCTTGCGAAAAAATTGTTAGCTACATCTCACTAGTTTTTGAATATTTTACGGAACTTTATATTCATCGATAAAAAAGTTAGAAGTAACTCGCATTAGAAAACGTTAAAAGTCCTAAGCAAAAAGCAAAATTTGACGGTTTTGACTTTCTATCAAACAGTGTTTGACCTTCCCCTTAAGGCAAGGTTTATGCTTCGTCATCATCGCTACTAATGTAAGGTAAGGTTATGGCTAAGTTTGATATTCCCCTATCAGGGCTAAATTGTATGGGGTGCGCAAGAAAAGTAGAGACTAAACTCTCTTCTGAGCTTGAAACGACAGTCTATGAACTTTCGCCAGCCTTTATCTCATTAGAAAGTTCGCAAACATTTCTTGAGATTGAAAAGTCGGTCATGGAACTTGGCTACCAAGCCGGTAATCATTATCGACTGCACCTGCGTGGGCTAAGTTGTGGTAAATGTGTCGCCAAGCTTGAAAAAGCGTTAAGTGAGGATGCGTATGTAGGTCAATTCAGCGCCTCAAAAAGTGAACTTTCAATCTCAACTCTACATTCATTAGAAACCTTACAAGCTTTAGTGGCATCGCTTGGTTATCAAGCCACATTGAATGAACCTCAACGAGAAGAAGTTAAAGAGACACTCCAAGCGCCACCGGAAGAAAACAACAGTATCGATGCAAATCATCATACTCACCAACTTCTGATCTCTGGCATGACTTGCGCGAGCTGTGTAGCATCGGTTGAAAAAACAATAATGAGCGTCACTGGCATAGATAAAGTGCAAGTTAACCTCGCAGAACAAAGCGCGATTGTTTATAGCGCATTAGAGAACTGCCAAATTGAGACCCAACTGCTTCCTGCCATAGATGCGGCAGGCTACCACGCACAACTTGTTACTGATCCTGAAACGCAGCAACTAAAACAGCAGCAACAGCAAGTCGCTGTACAAGCTCAATACAAACGCAGTGCTTGGTTTGGCTTAGCCGTCGGAGGCCCACTTATGCTTTGGGGTGTTCTTGGCGGAAATATGATGATTCGTAACTCCCAAGACCAAGTTGCATGGGGAGTTGTTGGCCTTATCTGCCTTTGGCTTTTGGCAACGGCCGGTCATTCATTCTTTGTCAATGCGTGGCAAGCACTCACTCACAAACGAGCCACTATGGATACGCTGGTTGCATTAGGTGTCGGGTCCGCATGGATATTTTCAATGCTAGTTGTATTATTTCCTAGCTTTTTTCCTGCTCCCTCGCGCCATGTTTACTTTGAAGCCAGCGCCATGATCGTTGGCCTTATCTCTCTTGGCCATTATATCGAAGCCAAAGCCAAAGCTAGAACCACCTCGTCTCTACAAGCATTAATTGGCCTTCAACCTCAAACGGCTAATTTAGTGACCGAACAAGGTGAGCAAGTCATTGATATCAAAACGATTCAAGTTGGTATGCTATTGAGGGTAAAACCTGGTGAGAAAATTCCTGTCGACGGACGAGTTCAATCAGGAGAGTCTTACTTAGATGAGTCAATGCTTACTGGCGAAGCTGTTCCCGTTAACAAGCAGGTTGGAGATGCTATCTCAGCAGGTACCATTAACCAAGATGGCTCTCTGATTATTGAAGCTCAGGGCGTTGGCAATAATACAATGCTGGCGCGCATCGTGACTATGGTTCGCCAAGCTCAAAGCAGTAAACCGAAAATCGCCAAGCTTGCCGACCAAATTTCCGCGGTCTTTGTCCCTATCGTAGTCGCTATCGCGCTCATTTCAGCTCTTATTTGGTACTTAGTTGGGCCACAGCCAAGTGCAAGCTATATGTTAGTCGTCGCCACAACGGTGTTGATCATTGCTTGTCCATGCGCATTAGGCTTGGCGACACCTTTATCGGTGACTGTTGGGGTAGGAAAAGCAGCTGAAATGGGCATCCTTATCCGTGACGCTAACGTTTTACAATCAGCCAGTAAAATCGATACGGTAGTATTTGATAAGACAGGCACCTTGACCGAAGGAAAACCCCAAGTCCAAGCTATTTTTTCCTTAACCGGAAATGATCATCAGCTTCTCTCTCTCAGTGCCTCCGTTGAGCAACACTCAGAGCACCCGTTAGCAAAAGCTATCGTCGACAAGGCCTTAGAGAAAAATATCGAACTCGTTGATGTGTCTAATTTCAAAAACCATCGTGGGCAAGGTGTCGAAGCATTGTACGGCAATTGCACTATTTCGCTGGTATCACTCAATGTTGCCGAACAAAATCAGTGGGATTTACAAGACCTACAATCAACGTTAACTCAATACCTCAACAATGCATGGACGCCTATCATCGTCCAAATGAATGGAATGACCCAAGGTGTCATCGCGATAGCTGACCCAATCAAACCGGATGCTAAGAAAGCGGTCAGCGCTTTAAAAACAATGAATATTGTCCCTGTCATGCTCACTGGTGACAATCAGGTGGTCGCCGAAGCCATCGCCATGCAGCTAGGAATCCAACAAGTAATCGCGCAAGTCTTACCCGACGAGAAAGCCAGTCATATTGAAGGTTTACAACGACAAGGTAAGTGCGTTGCAATGATTGGCGATGGTGTCAATGATGCACCCGCACTAGCGATAGCAAATGTTGGGGTGGCAATGGGAAGTGGCAGTGATGTCGCGATAGAAAGTGCACAAATGACACTGCTCAACTCATCTCCTCTTTCAATACTCAGAGCGATTGAACTTTCAAAAGCAACCGTTCGAAATATGAAACAAAACCTATTTGGCGCGTTTATCTATAACACTTTAGGGATTCCTATCGCTGCTGGTGTTTTATACCCAACTTTCGGCTTCTTACTGAGCCCTGTTGTAGCAGGCGCAGCTATGGCCCTTTCGTCGATTACCGTGGTTAGCAATGCTAATCGATTAAGATTATTTAAAACTTCGTAGAGGTTCCTATGAATACCAAAACTATCGCCCTTACCGCAATGTTCCTATTGTCAGGCAATGCCTTAGCGGCTGACGTCCTCAATCACAAGTCGCCATACTGTGGCTGTTGTACCGAGTGGACGAAACACATGCAAGATGCAGGCTTTACCGTCGAAGAAAAGCTGCATGAAAACATGAATCCTATTAAACAAAAGCTCGGTGTAACTCCAGAGCTTGCCTCATGCCATACCGCAGAGATCAATGGCTATATATTTGAAGGGCATATTCCAGCTGATGACATTAAAGCTTTTTTAGAAAACCCACCTAAGAATGCGAAAGGCCTTGCAGTTCCAGGAATGCCTATGGGGTCGCCTGGTATGGAATATGGCGAAAAACAGGATGAATACTCGGTATACGCCTTTAATGACAAAGGCCAAGTATTCGAGTACCGCCACTATAAAGGCAACCAATAAAAGAAAGCCCAGCATATGCTGGGCTTTTTTTAGGACAGTAATAAGTTTGGCTTAGAAGCCGTAAGATGCACCAAATACAAATGCGTTGTTCACTTTGTCATCGCCATTTGCAAATTCAACACCGTGAGCCTGAGAGCGGAACTCAAAGTATGGTTGAACGCCTTGACGTGTCCATGTAGCGCGCAGCTCGTGATCCATAGCTTCAGCTTCAATCATGTATACGTTGTTGTAGCTAAGGCTAACATCTTCATTTAACACGTAGCCAATACGGTTATCCATTCGGTAGTCTGTTTTAGCATCTGCATCTGTTGCATCAATATGCGCACGAGTACGGTTGCTGATAGAGATACCATTGTCAAAGTTGTAACCAATTTTAACTAACGGACGGTATTGAATGTTCTCACCCGCAGAGAATAGGTGTTGGTAACCAGCAGCAACCCAAAGCTTGTCAGTAATGTTAAATGACTGCTCACCACCAACAGTAATAAATGCGTTAGCTTGACCTGTAGAAGGCAAGCTACCAGTTTCTGCAGCTGTAAGACCTTCTAGATCGCCTAGTTGAATACCATCAAATTCAGTGTAAACCGTAAGACCACCAAACTGGTTATCAAAAGTGTGGCCAGCTTCTAGCGTTGAAGTCGCACTAGAACCATGGATACGACCATCATCATGGAATTGCACGTTACCTGTTACGTATGAAGAACCCGCGAATGCCGTTGAAGCGAAAGCAAGAGAAAGTGCGCTTAGCGTAAATAGTTTTTTCATTAGAATCTGCCTTAATATATCAAAAGTCGCCGCGGTTCTTATTCGGTAATTCTTTACCATTGACCGCAAAGAAGGTTTGCCTCCCTGGCTTGCTTTTCATACTGCAAGATTTATTTTCCAAGATGAAATAAATACCTACTTAGTGAGACATGGCTCACCGTCAAAAACGACAAAGAAATTTAACTCTTTAATTTCAGCAACTTAAATAAAGATAAAAATATCAAAAATGACGTAGAGTGATCGCAATCACACCACCTTAGTGTTCGGGCAGGACGATAAGGGTCTAGGTCACACCAGATTTAGATTTCACTTAATTTTCAATAATAATAATGAGATCTTGATCACTTCAATATAAACGCGATCAATATTAAGCCTTTAACACTTTTGACTCAGTAAGCTATGGGTATAAAAAAAGCTGCCCTGAAGACAGCCTTTTCAAGTACAAAATCTGTACTTATTAGCGGCAAACAATCTCTAGCATCATCTGTATATGACGCTCATCATCGTTTAAACACGGTATGTAAGTGAATGCTTCCCCACCATGCTCAATAAAAATGTCTCGGCACTCTTCTGAAAGCTCTTCTAGCGTTTCCAGACAATCAACAGAAAATGCTGGAGCCATGATATCAAGCTTCTTTATTCCCCTAGCTGGCAATGCTTCTAGCGTCTTATCCGTGTATGGCTGCAACCACTCCTCTCGTCCAAAGCGAGATTGGTAGGTCATGCCTATTTGCTCAGACGTTAACCCAAGCTCTTTTGCCAATAGCTCTGTCGTGCGCTGGCAGTGCTGAGGGTAAATATCACCGTTATCAGCGTAGCGCTTTGGAATACCATGGTAAGAACAAAGTAAGTAATCACCTTTCCCCTTCTCTTGCCATGAACGTTTGACACTCTCAGCTAGTGCTTTGATATAAGTGGGGTGATCATGATAGTCGCGGATAAACTGGAAACTTGGTGTAACTGGGATATTCTTAAATGCTTTAGTCAAACCGTCAGAGACTGCTGCCGTTGTGGTACCGGAATACTGCGGATATAAAGGCAGCACGATGACTTCCTCTACCCCTTGAGCTAACAATGACTCAACTCCTGTTTGTAAACTAGGAGTACCATAAGTCATACCTAACTCAACAGGCATATCCACCAGCTGCTTTAATTTCTCGACCTGGCGTTTAGAGTACACCATCAGAGGTGAGCCCTCTTCAGTCCAAACCGATTGATAAAGTTTAGCGACCTTTGGCGCACGAATAGGCAAGATCACACCATGCAAAATAGGACACCAAAGCCAGCGAGTCATATCAACCACACGTTGATCATGAAGAAATTGGCTTAAAAATCGTTTTACTGCAGGCGCAGTCGCTTCATCAGGCGTACCCAAGTTAACCAGTAACACACCCTGTTTTTTATTATTTTGCATAGATTCCTGTCGATACTGAAAAGACTCTTTACGTAGGTGCTCTCGTTTCAGATCAAAACCAAAGCATAAAAAAACGACCTATATAAGGTCGCTTTCACTATAACAAATTTTCAAAAATCGCTGGTAGCAATTTATGCTAGTGCTTTCTCGATATCTGCACTAACTTCAGTAACTTGCTTAGTACCATCAAACTTAAGGTACTTAGTGTTACCAGCTTCAGCTTCTTTACCGTAGTAAGAGATAAGCGGTGCAGTTTGATCATGGTATACACCTAGACGAGCACGTACTGTCTCTTCTTTATCATCATCACGTACAACAAGATCTTCACCTGTTACGTCATCTTTACCTTCCACTTTAGGCGGGTTGTAAACGACGTGGTAAGTACGACCTGATGCAAGGTGAGCACGACGACCAGCCATACGCTCAACGATAACATCGTCAGCAACGTCAAATTCAATAACGTAATCTACGTCAACACCCATCTCTTTCAGGCCATCAGCCTGTGGGATAGTGCGTGGGAAACCGTCTAGTAGGAAACCTTTTTCGCAGTCATCTTGAGCAATACGCTCTTTGATTAGACCAAGGATGATTTCATCAGAAACTAGCTGACCAGCGTCAATTACAGCTTTAGCTTGTTTACCAAGCTCTGTACCTGCTTTGATAGCAGCACGTAGCATGTCACCAGTAGAGATCTGCGGAACACCGTATTTTTCCATGATGAAATTAGCTTGTGTGCCTTTACCTGCACCTGGAGCACCTAGAAGAATGATGCGCATGTTGAATCCTCTTAAGATAATAATGATTTATACCGAAGCTCACTATACTTAGCCAAGTCATGACTCCGCCGCTTCTCACGGTAAGTTTCGGTATAACCGTTCTTGTATTTAGCAATAAAACAGGCGTGCACATTACACGCCTGTTCACTTGGTTTCAAGATTGCATTCTACCATACAATTTAAAACCAAAGCGTGGTTTACGACTAAAGAATGCTTAAACACTCACACTCCCTACTCTTTCACGCAATTTTATTCACGATAAGCGCAAATAAATCAAAAAGCCCGCAAAATGCGAGCTTTTTGGATCAAATGAGCTATTAGCCCTTAGTCAAAAGCGTATTGATGGCACCTAAGAACTGAGAGGGATCTTCTATCGAACCTCGCTCAGCCAGCATCGCTTGACCAAGTAAAACCTCGACCCAGCGACCAAACGCTTGTTCATCGGCTTCATCTGCCATTTGCTTAACCAAAGCGTGTTCTGGGTTAATTTCAAAAATGTACTTCACTTCAGGAGCCGCTTGGCCAGCCGCTTCTAGAAGTTTCGCCATTTGAGTCCCCATTTCGAAGTCATCAGTCACAACAACCGCAGGAGTGCTTGCCAGTTTGAACGTAGTACGAACCTCTTTCACACGGTCGCCCAAGTATTCTTTGGTACGTTCAACGACAGACTTGAATTCTTCTTCAGTCTCTTTCTGCTTCTCTTTTTCCGCTTCGTCTTCGAACTTGCTTAGATCTAAGCCCGCTTTAGTGATTGACTGGAACTGCTTTCCGTCAAACTCAGTGAGATAGTTCATCACGTACTCATCGATACGATCGTACATTAGAACAACCTCGATACCTTTTGCTTTAAACTGCTCTAAGTGAGGGCTGTTTTTTGCCGCTGCATAGCTGTCAGCAGTTAGGTAGTAGATCTTATCTTGACCTTCTTTCATGCGCTCAACATAAGATGCTAGACCCACAGTCTGATCCGCTGAGTCGACTTCCGTAGAAGCAAAGCGTAGAAGACCTGCAATCTTCTCTTTATTGCTCATGTCTTCAGCAGGGCCTTCTTTCATGACTAGGCCAAACTGCTTCCAGAAGGTTTGATATTTCTCTTCATCGTTCTTCGCCATGCGCTCAAGCATAGTCAAAACACGTTTAGTACAAGCACCACGCAGAGACTGAGTCACCTTGTTGTCTTGTAGAATTTCACGAGAAACATTCAATGGAAGATCATTTGAATCTATCAGGCCACGAACGAAACGTAGGTATGACGGCATAAACTGCTCAGCATCATCCATGATGAATACACGCTGAACATAAAGTTTTAGACCTGATTTATGGTCTCGGTTCATCATATCCCAAGGCGCTTGAGATGGAATGTATAGCAAACTTGTGTAGTCGTTCTTACCTTCTACACGGTTATGGCTCCATACAAGTGGATCAGCAAAGTCGTGTGAAACATGTTTGTAGAACTCTTGGTACTCTTCTTCAGCGATATCTGATTTATTGCGAGTCCATAGTGCTTGAGCTTTATTGATTTGCTCCCACTTTTTAGTGCCTGTTTCTTTTCCTTCTTCATCGCGTTCAGCGGTTTGAATAGAAACTGGGATGCCGATGTGATCAGAATACTTGCTGATCACTTCACGCAGACGCCATTCATTTAGGAACTCTTTACCTTCTTCACGCATATGAAGAATGATATCCGTACCACGGGATTCTTTCGTCACATCTTCAATCGTGTACTCGCCTTCACCAGCAGAGTGCCACTGCACGCCCTGTTCTGAGCCAAGACCCGCTGCACGAGTGCGAACCGTCACTGCACCAGCAACAATAAATGCCGAGTAGAAACCAACCCCGAATTGACCAATCAGTTGCGAATCTTTAGATTGGTCTTCAGATAATTTAGAGAAGAAATCGGCAGTCCCCGATTTAGCGATAGTACCTAGGTGCTCAATAACGTCTTCACGACTCATGCCGATGCCGTTATCAGAAATCGTTAGAGTGTTAGATGCCTCATCAAAAGAAAGCTTTACACCTAACTCAGCGTCGCCTTGATAAAGTTCCGAATTAGACAGTGCTTGAAAACGCAGTTTGTCAGAAGCATCAGACGCATTCGAAATTAGCTCGCGAAGAAAGATCTCTTTATTTGAATAGAGAGAATGAATCATTAGATGAAGTAGTTGTTTTACTTCGGACTGAAAGCCACGAGTTTCTTTGTTATGTGTTGCTGTTTCGCTCATGATAACTCCATAAGTTCTATACTTATCAAACCAATACATCCATAGTAAGAATTGTCAATTGGCCTAAATCTGTCAGTTAACATGAGGGTGACAAATGTAAATTCAAGGTCAAGAAGCATAAAAACAGTGTTTTTTTGGTTTTATTTTGACTATCCTTGCACCTCTAAAAAATCAAAAATTCTAAACTAGTCACATTTTGCACTAGTGAGAGTTAGAACTGATCAAATACTACGTTCTGAAACCTTTACAACAATGGCTAATGATTGATGAGTAATATAGGTACTAAGTTTAATCTTGCAAACAGATTCACTTTTGACCCGAATACAAACTCTCTTATCGATAAGGAAACCGATAATGAGCTTATTCGCTTAGGAAGCAACGAGAGCCGCATTCTTCTGCTTCTGTGTGAAAAACCGAGTGAAATTGTTTCCCGAAACGATCTGCATGACTTCGTTTGGCGCAAACAAGGCTTTGAGGTCGATGACTCTAGCCTAACACAAGCAATTTCGACATTACGAAAGCTCCTTAAAGATTCCACTAAATCTCCAATGTTTGTAAAAACAGTGCCAAAGCGTGGCTACCAGCTTATATGTACTGTTGAACGTACAACACCGCTAATGAGTGGAGAATCTGATCTTGAGGAAAGCGGGGCGACGGACGACGTTGAAGCTATCGATATTATTGATATTGAAACCACGGCAGAAATACCTGCGAGCCCTCAAGCAGAGCAAGTATCCCAGGCACAGCCACAGCAAATTGAACAGCCAACTCCTCGCACGGCTTGGAGCCTGACATCTAAACTTTTCTTGGCTTTGGCTTTATTCCTACCGCTATGTGTCGTGTTATTCACTAACCCTGCTGAGTCTGAGTTCCGCGAACTTGGTGTATTTGACAATACTCCCGTGAAAACGCCAATCAACCATCCTGATTTAACTCAGTGGTACCCGTCGATTAAGCAGTGTGTAAAGAAATACAATGAGACACACTTGGATGATCTCGCTCCTATTGAAGTGATAGCAACCGGAGGGCAGAATAATCAACTCGTGCTGAACTACATTCACTCGTTAGATCACTCTGGCCAGAACATCACATTACGAATCTTCGCTGAGCAAGAAGATCTAAGTAAAGTCTGCCAATAGGAAGCGTCACAATGAATCAAAAAATTGCAGCTGGCCTACTTGTTTTTTCAGCACTATTTAGTGGATGGCTCTACTGGGGTAGTGACTTAAAAGTTGAGCAAGTCCTTACTTCTCACGAATGGCAATCTAAGATGGTTACTGTCATCACAGCGCCACTTCAAGAAGAGTCTGTCGGCCCACTACGTAAAGCGGATATCTCCTCTAACGTCAAATATTTACCTAATAACACTTACATTCGTGTCGCTACCGTTCGTTTATACGCAAATGGCGATCAGTCTGCTGAAAGTGTTATTAACATTTCGGAAACTGGCGAGTGGGATATTAGTGATAACTACTTGTTAGTCTCCCCTACCGAGTTTAAAGATGTCTCCTCTGCGCAAAGCAAAGATTTTACTGAAGCGCAGCTTCAGCTAATCACGCAGATTTTTAAAATGGATGCACAACAAAGCCGTCGCATCGACATCGTCAATGAAAAAACGTTATTGCTGACGAGCCTCAGCCACGGCTCTACTGTTCTTTTCAGCAATTAAATTCAAGTAAAGGGGCATGAAGCCCCTTTCTTTTTCTTTGTATCATGGACTGGATTAATACTTTCGCCCTATTCCTTGGCTCACTGTTGGCCAATACCCTCGCTTCACTCTCTGGTGGTGGCGCTGGTTTGTTGCAATTTCCATTGCTCATTTTCTTCGGCTTACCTTTTTCTACAGCTCTAGCGACTCATAAAATTGCCAGCGTTGCTCTTGGGCTTGGCGCTGCATACACACATATCAAAAACAAAAGCTTTCCTTTTAGGGTTGCCGTTTATTTGTTTTTTGTTGGAAGTATTGGTGTGGTGCTCGGTGCCAATATTGTGCTTCTCATTCCAGAAGAGATTGCAAAGAAAATGCTTGGCGCAATGATTTTAGCGCTAGGAATTTACTCTCGACTTAAAAAGCAGCTCGGACAGGAAGAAGTTCCGTCTCACCGCGATCCACTTGGCTGGATCTTAGGCGGCATAAGTCTAATGCTCATCGGGGTGGTCAATGGCTCGTTAACAGCCGGCTCTGGCTTGCTTGTCACTCTATTTCTTGTCCGCTGGTTTGGATACAGCTACAAACAAGCCGTTGCCCTTACCATGCTATGTGTCGGCCTATTCTGGAATGGAATTGGCGGGATAGCCGTTGCTCAAGCTGGCGCTCCTATTTACTGGCCTTGGCTACCTGTACTGCTACTGGGTTCATTTTTAGGTGGTAGCCTCGGTGCTTACCTCACGACACGCTATAGTAACAAGGTAATAAAGACTTGTTTTGAAGTTCTCACATTTGCGGTTGGCATTAAATTATTAGTCTGAAGACGATTTTATGGCAGCCAAACAAGGCTGCCCATCAACTAGCTAAGTGACGTTTGCGCTAACACTTCACCATCAAAAGTGACCACACTTAGTTGGTTGTGCTCTAGTAAACCATAACTCGCCGCATACCCATTGCGTGGAAAGGTTATCGAGCCCGGATTAAATATAAACTGGCCATTATTCAACTCAGCAACAGGGATGTGCGTGTGCCCATGAGCAATGACGTCACCTTGCCTTAGTGGCGGACGTTTGTCCGAGTTATAAAGGTGACCATGAGTTAAGAACAAACGCTGCCCAGATGGCAACATCACCCAAGCGTAATCCATCATCATAGGAAACGAGAGTAGCATCTGATCAACTTCACTATCACAATTGCCACGTACAGCAATAATCTGATCAGCATATTGATTGAGCAATTCACTTACCGCGGGTGGGTTATACCCTTCCGGCACAGGGTTACGCGGACCGTGGTTCAGCACATCACCTAAAATAACCAACGTCTGAGCGCCGGATTTTTTATATTCAGCCAATACTTTTTCGGTTGCAGGCAAACAGCCATGCAGATCAGAGGCAAAAAAGAGTTTCACGACATCATCTCCTCACAATTAATCAGGAAATTCTACGCACTCTTTGCACATTAGTCATCCCGAACCATACCGTTAATCACGATATTATTGTAACTGACCATACCGATAATTTTTCCCTGTTCAATCACAGGGGCTCGGCTAATGCCAAATCGTTCAAACAGACGCGCGCAATACTTTACGTTCATATCAGGTTCGACACCTAGTGCTGGCTTGGTCATAATTTCGTAGATGTTGGTTCTTTCTGGCGAGCGATTTTGCGCTAGAACTTTTTTGGCGATGTCGTTCATTAAGACTAAGCCATACTCATCATCATCACTGCGTTTATTCACCACGAGTGCTTTAACTCCGTGCTCTCGCGCCAATTGAATACCCTCTTTAACCGTTGTTAAGCCATCAATAATCACGTAACTACTGACCATGACGTCACGAACACGGACTGTCGTTTGCTGCCTCATAATTCATCCTCTACCACTTTAGTTAGCTTCTCAACTTGATGCGCCACCCCAACGGCATCTTCAATATCAATTTGTATCGCGATACCTTGCCCAGATTCTTGATCAAATTCTCCAACGTCACTGATGGTTTCCAAAATATGGCGAGATAAATGCTCTTCCACAACAAACAAAAGCACATCTTTCTGTACATCTAACGTCAGGCCAAAAAAAGTTTTTTTCTGATTAAGCCCTTCTCCCCGAGCATTGTTAATCACCGTAGCACCGGTAGCACCTGCGTCTCTTGCCGCAGTTAAGACTGCATCCGTCTTACTGTCTTCAACGAAGGCCAATAGCAATTTAAAGCGCATTCTCTTCATCCTCTCGTTTTGTTTCTTTATTGAGCCACTGCGTTATTTGTGCGTACCCCATGACGGAAATTATTGGAAATAAGCTCGCAAAGGCAATCAAACCAAAGCCATCTATCATCGGATTACGCCCCGGGACCGTAGAGGCAAGCCCCAAACCTAAGGCCGCAACTAATGGCACGGTAACGGTTGAGGTTGTGACTCCCCCCGAGTCATAGGCTAATGGAATAATTAGCTTTGGTGCGTAAAAGGTCTGAATGACCACAATCACATAGCCGAAAATGATGTAATAGTGAATAGGGTCTCCAACCACAATTCGGTAACTGCCCAGTGAGATACCAAAAGCAACCCCTAACGCGACCGCTATTCTTAGCCCATTGACACTAATACTGCCACCCGATACCTGATTGGCTTTCAGAGCAACAGCAATTAAAGATGGCTCGGCAATGGTGGTACTAAAACCAATAAAAAAGGCAAAAAGGTAAACCCAGTAGTAATCAAACCATTGAAAATGAACACCCACCGAAAGCTGAAATTGCTGAATAAAATTTGGTGCGGTTAATTGAGACGCCATGGTTTCACCCAATGGGAACAAGGCAAGGTCAAGGCCAATAAGAAACAGCGATAAACCAAGTATCACGTAGAAAAAGCCAAGCATCACCTTGGCAGGGTGGGCAATTGGCTTTCTTAGTACCGCAAACTGGAAACCAAAAATAATGCATGCTATGGGCACAACATCGCTGACTGTATCAATGAATATATCGACAAAATGGCTCCACTCAATCATGCCACCACCATCCCATACACCATGACAAACATCATCGGTAATAGTGAAGCAAAGGCGATTAAGCCAAATCCATCTATCATTGGGTTTCGCCCTTTAATCGCTGAAGCGAGTCCAACGCCAAGTGCCGTCACTAAGGGGACCGTGATCGTCGATGTTGTCACGCCACCAGAATCATAAGCAACACCAATAATGCTAGGGGGAGCAAACATGGTGAGTATAACCACCCCGATATAGCCGCCAATGATCATATACTGAATCGGCCAGCCTTTAAGAATTCTCAATACTCCTAATAAAATAGCAATACCGACAGACAGCGCCACCGTATACCGAAGGCCATTAGCGTACTCTTCCATCGCAAGCGCTTCATTAGCGATCATCCCACCTTCAGCCGCCACTTCAGCAGCCTCTCCCGCCACGGCAGTCAAGGCAGGCTCAGCAACCGTAGTGCCAAAACCAAGGCAAAAGGCGAAGATCAATAGCCAGAAAACACTGCCTTTCCGCGCGAACGCTTGAGCCATGCTTTCTCCGATAGGGAATAACCCCATCTCTAAGCCAAAAATAAAAAATGTTAAACCAAATACAACCAGTAGAAGGCCAAATAGAATTGAGACTAAATTAGGTAAAGGCTCCTGCAAAACAATGAGCTGAAAGAAAGCAATCACAAAAATAATTGGCATCAAATCACGTAAGCTACCAAAAAGCGCCTTGAACAACGCGGTCATTGCTTCCATTGGGTCCCCTTGCTCACTCTTAACACTTCGTATGAATGCAAGCATGGCAAACAATTCGCCTTTCTGATGTGATAGCAACGGCATACACAATGACAAATGTAACCAAATATGAATTATGTGATATTGCCACACGTGATCACGTTTGGCGCTAAGTCGCTATAATTAGTAACAATAGTTGGCTATGGTTAAAGACTAATAGCGTGATTAGAACCGATTCTAGCGGAGTGAAAGAGATTCAAATGAAGGTATTGCTGACAGGTGGAACAGGGTTTATCGGGCGAGAGCTATTAAAGCATTTAACCACTCATGAAGTGGTGTTGCTCACCCGCCACCCTCAAAAGGCTAAACACGTCCTAAGTCACACGGATATGGGGAATGTTACCTACATTTCTGATCTTGACCAATTCCATCACCTGAATGACTTTGATGCCGTGATTAACTTAGCGGGTGAGCCTATTGCCGATAAACGCTGGACAAAGAAACAAAAGCACACTATTTGCAATAGCCGTTGGAGGCTAACAGAGGACTTAGTGTCACTGATTCACGCTAGCACCACACCTCCTGAGGTGTTTATTAGTGGTTCAGCGGTAGGCTACTATGGAGACCAACAGGAGCACCCTTTTGATGAAACTTTACATGTCAGCGATCTGGGCTTTCCTCATGAGGTGTGCGCGAAGTGGGAGCAAATTGCCAACCGTGCACGCTCTGAGATGACACGAGTCTGCTTGCTAAGAACTGGCGTAGTATTAGCTCCACAGGGAGGAGCGCTAAATAAAATGCTGCCTCCATACCGACTTGGGTTAGGTGGGCCGCTTGGGCAAGGGAGCCAATATATGCCATGGATCCATATGCTAGATATGGTGAGAGGTATCATTTACTTACTCGACACTCCTCATGCCTATGGTGAGTTCAATCTATGTGCTCCCCACCCCGTCACCAACAAGCAATTTAGCCAGACATTAGCCAAGACACTAAAGCGACCTCATATACTCAAAACGCCTAAATGGGTGATGTCTCTTGCGATGGGAGAAAGTTCGGTATTACTGTTTGACAGCATTCGAGCCAAACCAAAGAAACTGACTGAACTCGGTTTTCACTTTAGTTACTCACGCATTGAGCCCGCTTTAAAAAACCTATTACAACACCATGAATAATCCAGTAACCTAGACGTCCTTATGGATAACTTTTCTAGCTCAAGATGAACAAATCTATACTCATTACCGGATGTTCAACAGGTATTGGTTATGTCTGTGCCCACGCATTACATAAACGAGGCTATCATGTCATTGCCTCTTGTCGAAAACAGCAAGACGTGCAGAGGCTACAAGCTGAGGGATTAACCTGTATACAGCTAGATTTAGCAAACTCTGAGAGTATTGACCAAGGCGTCGCTGAAACGCTGCGCCTCACCAATGGAAAGCTTGATGCACTATTTAACAACGGTGCATATGGTCAACCGGGGGCACTTGAGGACCTCCCTACAGACGGACTAAGAGAGCAGTTTGAAGCCAATTTTTTTGGTTGGCATCAATTGGTACGTTCACTGCTGCCGACTATGCGAAAGCAAGGGCATGGGCGTATTGTACAGAATAGCTCAGTACTGGGGTTTGCAGCGATGAAATATCGTGGTGCTTACAATGCTTCAAAGTTTGCCATTGAGGGATGGAGTGATACGCTGCGTCTAGAATTGATGGATAGCAATATTAAAATCAGCCTGATCGAACCGGGACCAATAGAAACTCAATTTAGAGCCAATGCATTAAGTGCTTTTAAGCGCTGGATTACCATTGAGGGGAGCGCGCATGAAGATCAATACCATCAACAAATGGCGCGCCTAGACAACGATAAATCCAACAATGCATTTGTGCTACCCGCTGAGTCATGCATCGCTCCGCTCATTGATGCATTAGAATCCGCTAAGCCAAAAATACGTTATCGAATCACAACCCCCACCAAAGTGTTTGCCGTGTTAAAGCGCATTCTACCGACACGACTGCTCGACAAAATATTGAGACAAGCCGCCTAAAATTAAATGTATGTGTGTAATTATTTCGTAACAATAAGACGCTAAATTAACCAATAGGGCAAACCCTAACCAATAGATTTAAGCGCTACATTCGGAATAAGAATATGTCATTAAACCAGTTAAACTGGCTGAGTGTCTGTGTTGCGCTAACGTTGTTTATCGTTTTATAGACACCTTCGCTTGCCCTTTCGGGGAAAACAAAAATACCGCCTTATTTGGCGGTATTTTTGTTTATCATCACTACATTGTTCAATAACTTATCTTGAACTCTTATCACTCTGCCCATATCTTTGCTGTATAGACCACGTTGCAAGGACAACTCAAATGCAATCACCTTTTATTGTCGAGCTAAATGAACAGAACTTCCGTCAAGTGTTGGAAGGCTCAATGCAAACACCTGTGCTCATCTATTTCTGGGCTCCAATGAGCCAAGAAAGTGCACAAATTATTCCAGATCTGCAAATGCTCGCTCAACAATACAATGGCGCGTTTACTCTCGCGTTACTCAACTGTGAACAAGAGCAGATGATAGCGAGTCAGTTTGGTGTTCAAGCCTTGCCAACGATTGCCCTATTTCTAAACGGTCAAGCCGTCGACGGCATGGGTGGACCACAAACGCTTGAAGCAATTAAAGAGATGCTAACCAAACATCTGCCTAGCCAAGATGAACTGACCTTAAAACAAATCAGTGAGTTAATTCAGGCTGGTCAGCACGACCAAGCTTTGCCCCTTTTCGAAGGGTTAGATGATGCTTTAAAGCAAAAAGGCGACATTAAGCTTGCCCTAGCAGATTGCTACCTTGAAACGCAAAACTTTGAGCAAGCGAAAGCATTGTTAGAACACATCCCACTTGAGTATCAAGATAATTACTATAAAGGTTTAGTGGCTAAGCTAGAGCTTCACGCCCAAGCTGCTAATAGTCCTGAAATTCAATCTCTTGAAGCCTCACTAAGCCAAGATCCTGCAAACAAAGAGTTGATCAACAAGCTGGCTTTAAGCTACCACCAAGTCAACCGTGACGAAGAAGCGTTAGAGTTACTTTGGAACCTTCTCAAATCTGACCTTAACGCTCTCGATGGCGAGCTAAAGAAATCATTTATGGATATCCTTGCGGCATTAGGTCAAGGCAACCCAATTGCGGGAAAATACCGCCGACAGCTTTACTCAGTTCTTTATTAGACTCTTCTAAATCAATTACTTAAAGCCGGTTTATCCGGCTTTTATTCTGCCCAAAATATGTCAGAGTTCTCATTTATGCCATTGTTTCAGTTGAGTAATTAAGCAACAATTGCTCAACTACTCTCATAAGGAACTTCAGATATGGCTATTGATTCATTGATTACAATTGGTGTTTTCCTCGTTGTAGCGATTGCGCTAATCATCTCCGCCGTCAAAACCGTCCCTCAAGGCAACAATTGGACCGTCGAACGGTTTGGTCGCTACACACATACCTTAAAACCAGGCCTCAACATCATCATTCCATTTATTGACGGTATTGGTCATAAAATCAACATGATGGAACGAGTCTTAGACATTCCTGCGCAAGAAGTAATTTCTAAAGACAACGCAAATGTCACTATCGACGCTGTTTGTTTTGTCCAAGTCATCGATGCACCAAAAGCAGCCTATGAGGTTAATGACCTTGAGCATGCGATTCGTAACCTGACACTAACCAATATTCGTACCGTGTTAGGCTCCATGGAGCTGGATGAGATGCTTAGCCAGCGCGACATGATCAATACCAAGTTACTTTCTATTGTCGACGAAGCAACAAACCCTTGGGGTGTGAAAGTTACCCGAATTGAGATTAAAGATGTTCAACCACCGGCTGATTTAACCGCAGCGATGAACGCGCAAATGAAAGCGGAGCGTAATAAACGAGCTGAAGTACTTGAGGCTGAAGGTGTTCGCCAAGCTGAAATCCTCCGCGCGGAAGGTCATAAGCAATCAGAAATTTTAAAGGCAGAGGGTGATAAGCAAGCCGCTATACTTCAAGCAGAAGCTCGCGAACGTGCGGCGGAAGCAGAAGCACGTGCAACCTCGATGGTTTCCGAGGCTATTGCAAAAGGTGACATGCAAGCAGTGAATTACTTTATTGCCCAAGGCTATACCGACGCTATTAAATCCATAGGCCAAGCCGAAAATGGTAAAATCATCATGCTACCGCTTGAGGCTACTGGCTTAATGGGGTCAGTCGCAGGCATTGCCGAAATGTTTAAGCACTCAAATGAAAAGAGTGAGTAGAGGTTAATTTGATTGAATTATTAGACAGTCTTAATCACTGGCACTGGCTAGCTTTCGGCCTCGCTTTGCTAGCGCTAGAGCTGCTCGGTACCGCTGGCTACTTTTTATGGCTGGGCTTATCTGCGCTCATCGTTGGAGCTCTTCTCTTGGCAATGCCAATGAGTTGGCAACTTCAATGGGTGTCATTTGCTGTATTTTCGCTTGCCACAACTTGGCTCTGGTGGCGAAAGCAGTTTAAACAAGATAAGCAAAGCGATGCCCACCGAGAGCTCAACCAAAAGCACAAACAGCTGATTGGGCAAAGCGTT
The DNA here is from genome assembly GCF_000176235.1 of Vibrio orientalis CIP 102891 = ATCC 33934. NCBI lineage: Bacteria > Pseudomonadati > Pseudomonadota > Gammaproteobacteria > Vibrionales > Vibrionaceae > Vibrio > Vibrio orientalis. The sequence goes on from NZ_ACZV01000005.1 coordinate 1,778,911, forward strand.
CGACTAGATCACGATTTTCCAGCAGGAAAGGGACGAATTAAACTTGGTGACAGTACGTGGACTGCTCAATCTGATGTGGATTTGGAAGCCAATACCTTGGTTGAAATCACCTCTGTAGAAGGGATTATTCTCACAATCAGTAAAAAAAGTTAATCTTAATTATGGCTCTTTATTCCACATAAAGAGCCAAAGTCCCCATTAATTTCCTTGAAGAATTACATTCCCATATAAATTCATAACCTTAGAAGTTAATAGTTAGAAAATAAGTTTCATTCGAAGCCTACTTTCTAGTCAATATTTCAAAAATCAATTTAAACGTATCCCCTGCTACCCAAACATCTTCAATAGCTTATTAATTCATTACTCACACGAAGTAAGTCTTTATTTTTTGGATAAAAATACTTTCAAGTCTATTTTTTTGATCTTTATCTAACTTTGCACATACTAGGTATATCACCAAGGTGATAATAATCACATTTATTAGGAGAGATATTATGAAACGCTTAGCTGCACTAATTGTAACGGCGCTATTTTCATTGTCAGTCTATGCTGGTTCGACTGGTAGTACTGAAATGGGACCATTTGTAGATTGCCATTTACCTGATGGGAAAATGGATTATATTCCAAGCATGATGTGCAAGAATGCGGGTGGAGTAGTTAAGTGAAGATATTGGGAAACGCACCCAATACTCTTTGGGTGCGTTTAATAATTTTAAAGACTAATTAAATGTGCTAACACTTTTTTTCTTTCAGAGCTATTTGCCTTATTAAACCAATAGCCTAACATTTGCACAGGTTGGCTAGCATCTTGTGGAATTTCAACTTCAGACTTATTTCTTCCTTCAAACGCAATTTCTGTAAACTGTTCGATATCTGCATCACTAGCTTGCTGCATCCAATATTCCATCATATTGTTCTGAGATGGTTGCATCGGCTCTGTTGCAGTAGAACTCTCTTTAGTTGCGTTGGCTGCTGTTGCTGTTACAGCCACTGTCGATGAAGCAGCAATAAGTTCTGGATAGTGTTTAGAGTTGAACTTAGCAAGTTCTTTTTCAAAATCGCGAGTGATTCCACCAAGATTTGGCAGCTCATCTAAATCATATTCGACGCTTTGACCTTGTTTGTTTGTGACCGAAAAGCGAGGGTTAGCATCGAAATCTTCTGCTTGTTCTAAGCGCATGATTTTAGCATCGGGTGCAATCAAAAGTTGCTGATTTTCTTCAGTAAACGTTAACACAAAAGCTTTAGAGTTAAACTTCTCTTTTTCTCCTAGTTTTTCAACTAGTTTGGAAACTTTGATTACCACTTGGTTAGTGCCGTCAGGAACCGAGTAGCCTGATTTAGAAAAAAACGAATATCCAACCTCTTCTCCGCCAACGAGTAACGGCGAGACATCCCTATCAAATTCAATATTCACTTCCGCTCTTGGAGCAAATGAAGCAACCATAAAACCAATAACAGACAACCTTTTAATTACTTTCATTTATATCTCTCCTTGAGTGAAAAGAGCATTCTTTTTACAAAGAATGCTCTTGCTTATTGTATGGTAAAAAGTATCTAAATTAGAAGTAGTATTCCATACCGACTAAGACACGGTGTGCCCAATCTCCGCCATCAAACTCGTAGTTACGAGAATCAATGTACCAGTACGAGCTTGGCAATAGGTAGCCAAATCGTGCAGTCACAGCTTGGTCACCTGTATTTTCCGTACCATCTGCATCGTCAGTCGCTGCGTAGCCTGCTTTAAGAACGTACTTGCTGTCGATTACGTACTGAGCAGTAGTCGAGTAAGCGTTCTGACCGACATCGCCCACTTCCATCGCTTTGTATGCAGCAGTAAGAGTAAAGTCACCTAAGAATAATGAACCACCTACGATTGCGTAGTTACGGCTTTCGATAGTCTGCTTGCTATCTGAACCACCATCCGCATCCCAAGCACTCCAATCCGGGTTTAGAATCACATCACCATTAGCGTTAGTTGTGAATTTCTCTGGCTCATCGACACTGCCTTGATAAGAACCTTGGTGGTAGTAGCCGCCGTGTACGCTAAACATACCTTTAGTGAAAGACGCACCAACACTTGATACCATTTGGTCTGTATCTGTAGTCATACCACTTAGTGTTGCTTGGAAGTTGAAACCGCCGAAGTTAGCTGAGTCAAAACGTAAAACACTGTCTGCACGATCTTGGTAACCACCACCAATGTCGTTGTTCCAGTCAAATACGTTACCTAGACCTGGGTTTGAGTGTGGCCAGTCGACATAGTTGTATGCAGCAACTAGCTGACGACCATATTTGAATTGACCTACGCCTTCAAAATCGAGACCAAGGTAAGTATCACGTGCACCTAGGCCACCAGTTTTATCGCCATTATTCGCGTTACCACCTTCCATCTGCCAGATAAAGTTTGGCGAAATATCGTCAAACTCAACTACGCCACGGAAACCAATACGAGACTCGATGTCAGCACCAACACTTTGAGTGTCGTTAGCGTCGATAAGAGTGATGTTACCAGCCGCTTGGCCGTAAAATTGAACTGCGTCACCCGCAAGTTGGATCGCTGCGTTTGCTGAACCTGTCATTGCAGCTGTTGCCACTGCTGCACCTAAAAGCGTACGTTTAAACATTTTGTCCATGGAATAAACTCCTAAAAATGGATATAGCTGTCTTATTATTTTTTCTCACCTTAAGTTGGCCGCCGAAGGGAGAAAGCATTTCCTATGTTGAAAACCAAAACTCATCGTGAACTTCAATTTTCTGTTTCCTGCATACACGCGGTGTATCCATGCTCCTCAGACTAACTTCGCATCGAAAAACATCAACCAGAACTTAATTTCCATATAAAAAAATATGACCCGCTACAAACTTTTATAATTCCAGTGATCCAGATCTCCATTTCAATCCACTCAAGGTAAGGTCAATATAAAAAACCCACAAAAACAGTGACTTATAAGATCAAAAAACATAAAACAACTTGAAGTGGCTCGCATTTTTTATTTGATATATTACGTTTTACTCATGAATAAGACATGAATCACAGAAGCTAGCTTCATGATATGAGAGCTAAAAAACAGACATTATTCCAGACATAAAAAAAGCCACCTTAGTGGTGGCTTTTACTTTATAAGAGGGGACTACATCAGAGAAATTAAGTCCTCTTCAGTTCGTATTTCAATGCCTAATTCTTGTGCTTTGGCCAATTTCGACCCTGCATTTTCACCAGCAAAAAGAATATCGGTTTTCTTAGATACACTCCCTGTCACCTTAGCTCCCAAGTTTTGCAACGCAGCTTTCGCATCACTACGTGTCAATTGAGATAAAGAACCGGTAAGAACAACCGTCTTACCCGCTAATGGTTGTGGAGTACTCTCATCTTTCTCTTCGACATCTGACCAGTGAACGCCTTGCAGAATAAGGTCGTCAATCACAGTGAGGTTCTTATCTTGAGCAAAAAACGCGATGATATGACTAGCAACAATCTCACCTATGTCTTGAACTTCAACCAAGGCTTCATGATTGGCAATTTTAACTGCATCTAACGTTTTAAAGTGTTGAGCTAAGTTTGCAGCCGTCGCTTCCCCTACCTCACGGATACCCAATGAGTATAGGAAACGTGGCAACGTGGTCTCTTTTGACTTGTTTAGCGCATCAACCACGTTTTGTGCGGATTTTGGCCCCATTCGGTCAAGTACTGTAATCACACCTGCAGATAGCTTAAACAGATCTGCAGGCGTTTCCACCATTTCACGATCAACAAGCTGCTCAATCACCTTCTCCCCTAAACCATCAACATCGAGAGCCTTACGAGAGACAAAGTGTTTAAGAGCCTCTTTGCGCTGTGCTTGACAGACAAGACCACCAGAACAACGCGCTACCGCTTCGCCTTCAACGCGTTCAACTTGAGATTTACATACAGGGCAATTCTCAGGAAAAACGATCTCACGGGCATTCTCTGGCCTGCGCTCACTAACAACCGACACAATCTGAGGAATCACATCTCCGGCACGACGAATAACAACAGTATCACCAACCATGACGCCAAGGCGCTCGATTTCATCGGCATTGTGCAGCGTTGCGTTACTCACGGTCACACCACCAACGAACACAGGCTCTAATTTTGCTACAGGCGTAATCGCGCCCGTACGTCCCACTTGAAACTCTACGTCGTTAAGTAAGGTAATTTCTTCTTGCGCTGGGAATTTATACGCAATTGCCCAACGAGGCGCTCGAGCAACAAAGCCAAGTTGTTCTTGAAGGGCAATATTGTCAACTTTAATCACCACACCATCGATTTCGTACGTAAGTGATTCACGGCGTTCAAGAATATCTTGGTAATACGCTTTGACATCATCAAGGCTAGACACTTGCTTGGTTTCCGGACACATTGGCAGTCCCCAGCCTTTAAGCTGCAAGAAGCGCTGATAATGGCTAGAGGAAAGTTCAGCCCCCTCTACAACTCCTACACTATATGCATAGAAGCTCAATGGTCGTGTTGCGGTAATACGAGAGTCTAACTGACGTAAACTACCAGCGGCTGCATTGCGTGGGTTTACAAAAACCTTGTCACCTTTTTTCAGCGCTAGCTCGTTAAGTTTGTCAAAACCCGCTTTAGGCATAAACACTTCGCCGCGTACTTCAATGCGCGCTGGCCAACCTTCCCCTTGCAGCTTAAGTGGGATCGCTTTAATCGTACGGACATTCTCGGTAATGTTTTCACCCGTTGCCCCATCCCCTCGCGTTGCAGCCTGAACCAACACACCGTTTTCGTATAAAAGGCTCACCGCTAAACCATCAAGTTTTGGCTCACAACAAAATACGTCAAATGTCGCACTTGGGATTCGATCTTTCATGCGTTTATGGAAGCTTTCGAGCTCGCCATCATCAAACGCATTATCAAGCGATAGCATTGGGATCTCATGCTTTACAGAACCAAAACCATCTAACGGCGCGCCACCAACACGTTGACTTGGTGAATCAATACTCATTAGCTCTGGGTGCTGAGATTCAAGCTCCATGAGATCGCGCATTAAACGATCATATTCGGCATCTGGGATTTCCGGATTGTCTTCAACATAGTATTTCACTCCGTGATAGTGAAGCGTTTCACGTAGCTGATTAAGCTTTTCTTGAATCTCTGTAGACATGGCTAACTCTATTATTTCTATAGTGCGGAGGTGATTGGTTAAATCATTTTGAGTTTGAAAGTGGGAGTATGAACATCCCCATCACTCTTCGCAACTTTATCGTGATCGAAAAAAGGCTCCCAAAAGGAGCCTTCTAAATTAGGTCGGTTGGCTTAAGCTTGTTGAGCCGCTTTAAACTGCTGAATTTGAGCTCGATAACTATCCAAACGGTTTGGAGTCATTAGGTTTCGTGCGTCATCAAGAACATTAGCACCCAAATCATCTGCTATCTGCTGAGCCGTCTTGAGCATTAACTTAAAGTTCTGCTCTGCATCACCAAAACATGGCATTGTCATAAAGAATGAGATGCCTTTGGTGGTAAATTCAGCTGGGTCATTATGCTTCAATGTACCTGGTTGCATCATGTTTGCGACACTAAATAGCACTTTTCCGGTTCCGGAGAGATCAGCATGACGATGGAAAATATCCATCTCACCATAGATCAAGCCATTTTGTTGCATGCTATCAAATAGCTTAGTGCCGACAAACGCTTCTTCTCCAGCGCAGTGAACATTCAGAACGATCACTTCTAATGGAGCCTCTTGCTCAACTTCAAGTTCTGGTTCAACTGCTGGCTCTTCATTCACTGACTCAGCCACCACTGGTGTTATTTCTTCCACCTCATCAAACGACTTAGTTGAGAATGAAGGCACCTCTAGCTCAATCTCTTGCTCTTTTTCAGCAACAGTCGATTTTTCTGGGTACGCTTGGGGCTCAGGAGCATCAGTTGCAGGATAGCTATCGATCAACGGATCGGCAGCCATTTCCTCTTGCTCAACAAAGCCTGGCTCTTTACGCTCTTTCTTGATGATTTCAAAATCATCTTCTGGAGCAAACGCTCGTTCAGGTACTACGTCCGAGTCATTATTGTCGACATCCAACTTGCCAAGCGGTTTACTGCCAAACTTGGCCTTCCCTTCTTTTTTACTTGTCCATAATCCGTGGAACAATAGAGCGGCAATCGCTAATGCTCCGACAATTATGAGTACAAATCGCAGTTCCTGCATTTTTAGCTCTCATTTGCTCGATATAAGCCAATCAACATAACCCATATCAAATCTGTTTTAACCTTACTATGAGTTACTCTACCAAAACTCTCCCCTGTTTTAGAACAACTTAATGTTAGAAGTTCCTATAATGTTGTGATTTTGAACACGCTTTTTTCTTGTTAAGATAGAAAGCGTTCGTTTTTACACCACTAGTAATGATTATGAAAACACATTTACAACAACGTTCAGGCTTTGGATATTTCTTTCACGGCATTGAACTCGCACTTACTCCCGGCATTCGTCAGTTTGTTCTGATGCCGCTACTTGCCAATATCATTCTTGTTGGTGGGGCGCTGTTTTATCTTTTCTCAAACCTCAACCTTTGGATTGAGAAGTTAATGGGGCAATTACCTGACTTTCTCTCTTGGCTGAGTTATTTGCTATGGCCTTTGCTAGTTCTAACTATTTTGGCAACCTTTTCTTACTTCTTTAGTACGCTGGCGAACTTTATCGCTGCGCCATTCAACGGGTTACTGGCTGAGAAAGTGGAAGAACACTTAACCCAAAAGAAGGTTAATGATGACGGAATGCTCGCGGTCATTAAAGATACGCCACGTATTTTGGCTCGCGAGTGGCGCAAACTTGTCTATGTGCTACCGAAAGCAATCGGCTTATTCTTGCTACTACTAATACCGGCTTTAGGCCAGACGGTAGGACCAATCTTGTGGTTTATTTTTACTGCTTGGATTTTAGCGATTCAGTACTGTGACTACCCATTTGATAATCACAAGGTAACGTTTAATGACATGCGTTACAGTTTGAAACAAAAACAAGGCAAGGCGTATGGATTCGGCATGCTGGTTTCAGTGTTCACGACGATTCCTATCCTAAACTTGATTGTAATGCCTGTTGCCGTTTGTGGGGCAACTTCAATGTGGGTCAATGAGTTTAAAAGCCAGCAAAGCTAGTTTCTCGCAACAACCTTAATCGAAGCGCACATTATTATGTGCGCTTCGTCTGAATTCATATCATATAACTTTTTAATCCTTTTCTCGGCCTGATTCCTACCATAACCTTCTAAGCAGACAAACATTATCGTCATATATAGAACATAAGCTTACTTATCCCCTATAGTGTTGATTTAAGTAGGTACTTAATCAGATGAAGGATCACACCATGAGCAAAATCTACGAAGACAATTCGCAAACAATTGGCAACACACCTCTAGTACGCCTTAATAAAGTCAGCAACGGCAAAGTACTGGCTAAAATTGAAGCTCGTAACCCTAGTTTCAGTGTTAAGTGTCGTATCGGCGCAAACATGATTTGGGAAGCAGAGAAAGCTGGCACTCTAAAGCCAGGCGTTGAGTTAGTCGAGCCAACAAGTGGTAACACTGGTGTTGCACTTGCATTCGTTGCAGCGGCTCGTGGTTACAAGCTAACGCTCACGATGCCAGAATCAATGAGCCTAGAGCGCCGTAAGCTACTTAAGGCACTTGGCGCTAACTTAGAGCTAACAGAAGCGGCAAAAGGTATGAAAGGGGCGATTGCTAAAGCAGAAGAAATCGTTGCGAGCAACCCTGACAAATATCTACTTCTACAACAATTCAACAACCCAGCAAACCCACAAATTCACGAAAAGACCACTGGTCCTGAGATTTGGGAAGCGACTGACGGTGAAATCGATGTATTCGTAGCAGGTGTTGGTACCGGTGGTACTATCACAGGTACAAGCCGTTACATTAAAGGCGAAAAAGGCAAGAACATTGTTTCAGTTGCAGTAGAACCTGCTGAATCTCCAGTGATTGCTCAAGCTCTAGCTGGTGAAGAAATTCAACCTGCACCACACAAAATTCAAGGTATTGGCGCTGGTTTTATCCCTGGCAACCTAGATTTAGAAGTTGTAGACCGCGTAGAAGCTGTCACTTCTGATGAAGCAATTGAGATGGCTCGTCGTCTAATGGAAGAAGAAGGTATTCTAGCAGGCATCTCATCAGGCGCTGCAGTTGTGGCTGCGAACCGCTTAGCGGAACTACCTGAATTTGCAGGAAAAACTATTGTAACCGTCCTACCTAGCTCTGGTGAACGCTACCTAAGTACAGCCCTATTTGCTGGCATCTTTACTGAAAAAGAGAACCAACAGTAATACGGTGTCAAATCAATTTTTCGCCTAAAAAAGCCCCATTCAGGGGCTTTTTTGTTGATCCCTGCCTCACCTTTGGTAATATCGGGTCTGTTTTATTTTTAGCTTCAAAATAAAGAGCTAAATAAGAATTTCTATCAATGGCGAAAGAAAGCATAGACTGGAATCGCGATTGAATAATTTACAACCAGTATCAGTTCTGACACGAAATGAACGTTCTGCATCTAGCAGAATATACTATTTGCAGTTAAGCTAGTTCTGGTTAAGAAACTATCAAAAATAAATCAATTGGGGTATATAACATGTACGAGAAGCAAGTAGAAATCACTGCAGAAAACGGTCTTCACACTCGTCCAGCTGCACAGTTCGTTAAAGAAGCTAAAGCATTCGACGCGGACATCACTGTGACTTCTAACGGTAAAAGCGCTAGCGCTAAGAGCCTTTTCAAACTACAAACTCTTGGCCTAGTTAAAGGTACAGTAGTTTCTATCTCAGCTGAGGGCCCTCAAGCTCAACAAGCTGTAGACCACCTAGTTGCTCTAATGGACCAACTACACTAATTCGGTCTCCTATTTTCAAAGCCATTTTGTGAAAGCAAAATGGCTTTGTTGGAAATAGGCCAAAATATAAGCTACAAATATTCGTTAGCGCACTCATTATTCTCCCGTTTTTAAAGTTGACCAATTTAAGGTAAGGCTATGATTTCAGGCATCCTAGCATCTCCTGGTATTGCTATCGGTAAAGCACTACTACTTCAAGAAGATGAAATCGTTCTAAACACTAACACTATCACTGAAGACCAAGTTGAAGCAGAAGTTCAACGTTTCTTTGACGCTCGTAACAAATCTTCAGCTCAACTAGAAGTTGTTAAGCAAAAAGCACTTGAGACTTTCGGTGAAGAAAAAGAAGCGATCTTTGAAGGTCACATCATGCTTCTTGAAGATGAAGAGCTAGAGGAAGAAATCCTAGCACTCATCAAAAAAGAGAAAATGCACGCTGATAACGCGATTCATACAGTTATTGAAGAGCAAGCATGCGCTCTAGAATCTCTAGACGACGAATACCTAAAGGAACGAGCAACTGACATCCGTGATATCGGTACACGTTTCGTTAAAAACGCACTAGGCATCAATATCGTTTCTCTAAGCGATATCAATGAAGAAGTTATCCTAGTTGCTTACGACCTAACGCCATCTGAAACAGCTCAGATCAACCTAGACTACGTTCTTGGTTTTGCTTGTGACATCGGCGGTCGTACATCTCACACTTCAATCATGGCTCGTTCACTTGAACTTCCAGCTATCGTTGGTACTAACGACATCACTAAACAAGTTAAGAATGGCGACATGCTGATTCTTGATGCGATGAACAACAAAATCGTTATCAGCCCATCTGAAGCAGAGCTAGAAGAAGCGAAAGCAGTAAAAGCGGCATTCGTTGCTGAGAAAGAAGAACTAGCTAAGCTAAAAGATCTACACGCTGAGACTTTAGACGGTCACCGCGTTGAAGTTTGCGGTAACATCGGTACTGTAAAAGACTGTGACGGCATCATCCGTAACGGTGGTGAAGGCGTTGGTCTGTACCGTACTGAATTCCTATTTATGGACCGTGATGCACTTCCGACTGAGGAAGAGCAGTACCAAGCGTACAAAGAAGTTGCTGAAGCAATGAACGGTGAGTCGGTAATCATCCGTACTATGGACATCGGTGGTGATAAAGATCTTCCTTACATGGATCTTCCACAAGAGATGAACCCGTTCCTAGGCTGGCGTGCAGTACGCATCAGCTTAGACCGTCGTGAAATCCTTCGTGACCAGCTACGCGGCATCCTACGTGCATCTGCGCACGGCAAGCTACGCATCATGTTCCCAATGATTATCTCTGTTGAAGAGATCCGTGAACTTAAGAATGCAATCGAAGAGTACAAAGCTGAACTTCGCGCTGAAGGTCTAGCATTCGACGAAAGCATCGAAATCGGTGTAATGGTTGAAACTCCAGCAGCAGCAGCTATCGCGCACCACCTAGCGAAAGAAGTAGCATTCTTCTCTATCGGTACTAACGACCTGACTCAGTACACACTAGCAGTAGACCGTGGTAACGAGATGATCTCTCACCTATACAACCCACTATCTCCAGCTGTACTAACAGTGATCAAGCAGGTTATCGATGCTTCTCACGCTGAAGGCAAATGGACTGGTATGTGTGGTGAGCTTGCAGGTGATGAGCGTGCAACTCTACTTCTACTAGGTATGGGTCTAGATGAGTTCTCAATGAGCGGTATTTCTATCCCTAAAGTGAAGAAGGTTATCCGTAACTCTAATTTCGCAGAAGTTAAAGCGATGGCTGAAGAGGCACTTTCTCTACCAACAGCAGCAGAAATTGAAGCAGTTGTAGAAAAATTCATCGCAGAGAAAACTCAATAATCAACTAATTCCAATGAGATAGACGGTAAAAAAAGTCGTCTATCTCGTAAGATTGGTATACTATAATTCGACAGAATTAAACGAAAACGTTAGGAGCATGACACAATGGGTCTGTTTGACAAACTTAAGAAGCTAGTATCTGACGACAGCGCTGACGCTGGTGCAATCGAAATCATCGCACCTCTTTCTGGTGAGATCGTAAACATCGAAGATGTGCCAGATGTTGTTTTTGCTGAGAAAATCGTTGGTGACGGTATCGCGATCAAGCCTGCTGGCAACAAAATGGTAGCTCCTGTAAACGGTACTATCGGTAAGATCTTCGAAACTAACCACGCGTTCTCTATCGAATCTGACGACGGCGTTGAGCTATTCGTTCACTTCGGTATCGACACTGTTGAACTAAAAGGCGAAGGCTTCAAGCGCATCGCTGAAGAAGGTCAATCAGTTAAAGCTGGCGACACTATCATCGAATTCGATCTAGCTCTTCTAGAAGAGAAAGCTAAGTCAACACTTACTCCTGTAGTTATCTCAAACATGGACGAAATCAAAGAGCTGAACAAGCTTTCTGGTTCTGTAACTGTTGGTGAGACTCCAGTACTACGTGTAACTAAGTAATCTTACTTAGCCAAACATTAAAAACGCAGCCAGTTGGCTGCGTTTTTTTATTGCGCGTAAAAATCACTGAGGCTTAGTTTAAGCCAAGAGCATACTTCAACACCTGCGCTTTAAGTGGCCCAGTATTTTCAGCAATCTTCAGCGCAGCATTGCGAGCCAACTTAAGCGGCCCAATATCGTTGCTAAAACCTTTATAGAAAAAATCCATTCCCGACTGCATTAGCAGATTATCTGGGCGACGTTTTCGTTCATATTGCGCTAATACAGCTTGAGATAAGGTCTCTTTCCCTTCAGTCACCTCAAGTAACACTTCAACATCTTTAAAGCCAAGGTTGACGCCCTGCCCTGCTAGTGGGTTAATCGTATGAGCAGAATCGCCAACAAGAACACACTGATTGGCTGAATAAGATTGCGCATGACGTCGCGTCAATGGGAATGAGCCAGCTTGAAGCACTTTGACATCACCAAGCTCTTGCGGAAAGTGAGTCAATACTTCTTCACGTAACTGAGCCGGCGACATTGCTGATAAACGCTTAATACGACTTGGTGAGTCATACCAAACCAGCGATCCTTGTGCGCTCTCTTTTCCATCGGTCTGAAGCGATGCAAGAGGCAGAAACGATCTTGGACCAGACGGCGTAAACTGCTGCCAAGTAATATCTTGCTGAGGCAATTCAGTTTCAACATTGATCAACATGCAGTGCTGACGATAATCCCAAGCAGTAATACCGATACCGGCTAACTGGCGAACTTTTGAGTTAGCGCCATCAGAACCGACAATTAACTCTGCAGAGATTGATTGACCCGATGACAGCTTAATCTGATTCGTTGCACCAAATACAATGTCATCCAGCGTATCAGGACAATAAAACGTTACATTATCGAGCGATTCTAACTGCTGCCATAAGCCGAGTTGGATCAACCGATTTTCAACAATGTAGCCTAGCTGTTCCATATTCAGTGATTCAGCATGAAAGCGAGTTCGACACTCAGGGTGCTCCCAAGTTTCTAAACGTCGATAGGGGCAAACTCGCATAGCTTCAATTGCATCCCATGCTCCTAACTCTGTCAGAATAGAAACTGAATGCTCAGAAATAGCAGAAACACGAATATCTAATGGTTGCTCTGAGCTAAATGGCTTGAGCTTGGCCCCCTCAACCACCGCTACTTTACGGCCTTGCTTGGCAAAACCAATCGCGGTTGCGGCTCCAACCATGCCTCCACCAATCACTGCAACATCAAAATCGCTCATAATTTGTACTTCATCATATTGATTATTTGGCTGTTTTTTATTGTACGTTTTCATTACCAAAATGTAACCAAAAACCTCAATTGCTATACGGGCAAATCCCTTGTTTGATAACGCTTTGAATTGATTTATCCGCAACACTAGTCAGTTGGTTTTTAAAGCAGTACAATACGCCGCTCTCTGCACTGTGAGCAGAAAATTTGGTCATCAAGCATTACATTTTATCGGTGACCTTAAGTAACACTGGGCGATTTGCTCCCTTAATTTAAACTAACGATCGAGCGAACAAAATGAGTAAGAAACTGCTAATTAAAACCTGGGGCTGCCAGATGAACGAATACGATTCATCAAAAATGGCGGATCTACTGAACGCGGCTAACGGCTATGAGCTGACGGAAGAACCAGAAGAGGCAGACGTACTACTTCTTAATACCTGTTCAATTCGCGAAAAAGCGCAAGAGAAAGTGTTCCACCAGCTTGGTCGTTGGAAAACGCTAAAAGATAAGAAAGAAGGTGTCGTTATCGGTGTTGGCGGCTGTGTTGCAACACAAGAAGGTGATCACATCCGTGAACGTGCACCTTTTGTAGACGTAATCTTCGGTCCACAAACTTTGCACCGCCTTCCAGAGATGATCAAACAATCTCAATCGAATGAAGCGCCAGTAATGGACATCTCTTTCCCTGAGATCGAAAAGTTTGACCGTCTTCCTGAGCCTCGCGCTGAAGGTGCGACTGCATTCGTTTCTATCATGGAAGGTTGTTCTAAGTACTGTACTTACTGCGTTGTACCATACACACGTGGTGAAGAAGTTAGCCGTCCAATGGATGACGTGCTATTCGAAATCGCACAGCTAGCTGATCAAGGCGTACGTGAAGTAAACCTACTAGGTCAAAACGTAAACGCATACCGTGGTCCAACACACGAAGGTGATATCTGTTCATTCGCTGAACTGCTTCGTCTTGTTGCTTCTATCGATGGTATCGACCGTATTCGTTTCACCACTAGCCACCCGCTAGAGTTTACTGACGACATCATCGCAGTTTATGAAGATACCCCAGAGCTAGTAAGCTTCCTGCACCTACCAGTACAAAGTGGTAGTGACCGTATCCTTACTATGATGAAGCGCCCTCATACGGCTATCGAATACAAGTCAATCATTCGTAAGCTACGTAAAGCGCGTCCTGATATTCAAATCAGTTCTGACTTCATTGTTGGCTTCCCAGGTGAAACAGCGAAAGATCACCAAGACACAATGAAGCTAATCAAAGACGTTGATTTCGATATGAGCTTCAGCTTTATCTTCTCTCCTCGTCCAGGTACTCCTGCAGCAGACTACCCATGTGACGTGCCAGAACAAGAGAAAAAAGAACGTCTATACGAACTGCAACAAACAGTGAATGCTCAAGCAATGCGTTACTCACGCCTAATGCTTGATACAGAGCAGCGCGTTCTTGTTGAAGGCCCATCGAAGAAGAACCTAATGGAGCTTCGCGCGCGTACTGAAAACAACCGCGTGGTGAACTTTGAAGGTAGCGCAGACCTAATCGGTCAGTTCGTTGATGTGAAGATCACTGACGTATTTGCTAACTCTTTACGTGGTGATCTGGTTCGCACTGAAAAAGATATGGACCTTCGCACAGTTATCTCTCCAACTCAGATGATGGCAAAAACTAAGCGCGAAGATGAGCTAGGTGTAGCAACCTTTACGCCTTAAGCTACAAATTAGCTTGAATTTACCCGACTCTGATACCATCTTAGAGAAAGGTATATAAGGTCACTAAAAGCCCGGTCTAAATCGGGCTTTTTTAGAGTGACAAACAATGAGAGGCAACTTTGAGCAATAAAATTGTAACTCTAGAAATTGATCTAGAACCTTCTGACAATCGCCGTCTAGCCAGTCTTTGTGGTCCTTTCGACGATAATATCAAGCATTTAGAGCGTCGTTTAGGCGTTGAAATTAGCTACCGTGGTAACTTCTTTACTATCGTAGGCAAGCCACATACTAGTGCAGCTGCGCTTGAAATCATTAAAACGCTTTACGTAAACACGGCGCCTGTTCGCGGCAACATTCCGGATGTTGAACCAGACGAAATCCATCTTGCGATCAAAGAAACAGGCGTGTTAGAGCAAGATCTAGAAGCGAGCTTCGAACACGGCAAAGAAGTGTTCATTAAGACCAAGAAAGGCGTCATCAAGCCACGTACACCAAACCAAGGTCAATACTTGATGAACATGGTGACTCATGACATCTCTTTCGGTATCGGCCCAGCAGGTACAGGTAAAACTTACCTAGCCGTAGCGGCGGCCGTTGATGCGCTCGAACGTCAAGAAATTCGCCGTATTTTGTTAACTCGCCCAGCCGTAGAAGCCGGTGAGAAATTAGGTTTCCTTCCAGGAGATCTAAGCCAAAAAGTCGACCCATACCTTCGTCCACTATACGATGCCCTTTTTGAAATGTTAGGCTTCGAGAAAGTGGAAAAACTGATTGAGCGTAACGTTATCGAGGTTGCACCGCTAGCTTATATGCGTGGTCGAACACTAAACGATGCATTCATCATCTTAGATGAAAGCCAAAATACGACCGTAGAACAGATGAAGATGTTCTTAACCCGTATCGGCTTTAACTCTCGTGCGGTTATTACTGGTGATATCACTCAGATTGACTTACCTCGCGGAGCTAAATCAGGCCTACGTCATGCGATCGAAGTGCTAAGTGATGTCGATGACATCAGCTTCAACTTCTTCTTAGCCGATGATGTTGTTCGCCACCCAGTGGTCGCTCGCATCGTTAACGCTTATGAGAAATGGGAAGCGAAAGATCAGAAAGAGCGCAAAGAACGCGACCGTATCCGCCGCGAAGAGCGCGAAGCTCAGCAGGCGGCTAACCAAGCCCTAGTTGACGCAGCGGCAACGGTAAGCAATACGACAGCAAAAGAGAGTAACTAAGCATGAGTATTGAACTGGATCTCCAATTAGCGGTC
Source organism: Vibrio orientalis CIP 102891 = ATCC 33934 (assembly GCF_000176235.1). Classification (NCBI taxonomy): domain Bacteria; kingdom Pseudomonadati; phylum Pseudomonadota; class Gammaproteobacteria; order Vibrionales; family Vibrionaceae; genus Vibrio; species Vibrio orientalis. The sequence goes on from NZ_ACZV01000005.1 coordinate 1,794,494, forward strand.
GAAGATGAAAACGGCTTACCGACTTTTGACGATATTCATCTCTGGTTAAGCTCAGCTGTGACAAGCTTTCAACCACAGGCTGAAGTAACGGTTCGTTTAGTGGATGAAAAAGAAAGCCACCAGCTTAACCATGACTATCGTGGTAAAGACAAGCCAACCAATGTGCTGTCTTTCCCATTTGAAGCGCCTCCGGGCATTGAGATCGATTTATTGGGTGATTTAATCATCTGCCGCCAAGTTGTTGAACGTGAGGCCATCGAGCAAAACAAACCTCTAATGGCTCACTGGGCGCATATGGTTGTACATGGTAGCTTGCATCTGCTAGGTTATGATCATATCGAAGATGACGAAGCTGAAAAGATGGAGTCACTCGAAACAGAAATCATGCAACGTATGGGGTTTAATGACCCCTACATTGATGAGAAAGAGTAGTGTAAGTAATCACTTAGCTCTACTAACGTGAGCTATCACACATCTGATAGCGTTACTTAAATGAGAAACAATGAACGAAGACAATTCGCCCTCTTCTCTAGAAGGTAAGAAAGAAAAATCTGAAGGTCCGAGTAGAAAGTCCTTCTTCGGACGCCTAGGGCAAATTTTTCAAGGTGAACCAAAAGATCGCCAAGAGCTTGTGGAAGTATTCCGCGACTCAGAAGAAAATGACCTGATCGACCACGACACCCGCGACATGTTAGAAGGTGTTATGGAGATCTCTGAAATGCGTGTGCGTGACATCATGTTACCGCGTTCGCAAATGGTTACGGTTGATCGTAGTGACGATTTAGACACTCTCATCAACCTTATCACTGATGCTCAGCACTCTCGCTACCCGGTAATCAGTGAGGATAAAGACCATGTAGAAGGCATTCTGCTTGCGAAGGACTTACTTAAATACTTAGGCTCTGGCAGCGAACCATTTGATATTGAACAAGTTATCCGCCCTGCGGTCGTTGTTCCTGAAAGTAAGCGTGTAGACCGCCTACTGAAAGAGTTCCGTGAAGAACGTTATCACATGTCTATCGTTGTCGATGAGTTTGGTGGGGTCTCTGGCCTTGTGACTATCGAGGATATTCTTGAAGAAATCGTTGGTGAAATCGAAGACGAATTCGACGATGAAGAAGAACTGGATATTCGCAAACTGAGCAAACACACATTTGCAGTGAAAGCTCTGACAACAATCGAAGAGTTCAATGACACCTTCAACACATCATTTAGTGATGAAGAAGTCGATACTGTAGGTGGCATGGTAATGACAGCATTCGGTCACTTACCACAGCGCGGTGAAGTAGTAGAAATTGAAGGATATAACTTCAAAGTTACCTCTGCTGACAACCGCCGTGTGTTACAGCTACAAGTGACCATCCCTGACGAAGAGCTCATTACAGACTCTACCGAAGAGTAACGCTACGCTCCCTAACGGGAACAAAAAGAATAATACCGATGATCAATTCCTTTTTTCATCGCCTCAAACGGCCGCTCGCGGCCGTTTTTGTTGGCGCATCCACGACACTTGCCTTTGCTCCTTACGAGCTTTGGCCAATCGCTTTTATCAGCCCTGCTCTGCTGCTTTTACTTATCCACCAGCAATCCGCGAAGCGCGCGCTCTGGATTGGTTATGCTTGGGGTCTAGGTCAATTTGCAACTGGCGTAAGTTGGGTGCACGTCAGTATTGATAATTTCGGTGGCATGCCAAAGATAGCCAGTGTGTTTTTAATGTCACTGCTTATCGGCTACCTTGCCATATACTCAGCACTCTTTTCTTGGAGCCTGAATCGTTTCTTCCCTAACGGGAATCGAACCCGTTATTTATTAGCAGCGCCAGCTCTGTGGCTCACTTTTGATTGGCTACGTGGCTGGGTTATGACTGGTTTTCCATGGCTATGGTTGGGTTACAGTCAAATAGAAAGTCCACTGGCTAACTTCGCCCCAATTGGTGGCGTTGAACTGCTCACTTTACTCGTCCTAATCAGTGCAGGTGCTATTGCTTACTCAGCACTAAACCGCCAATGGCTACACCTAGTAATTCCGGCGGTTATTGTCATGACTGGCTTTGGGCTACAATCCGCTCAGTGGGTAACTTCTAACCCTGAAAAGGTCACTAAGGTCGCTCTGATTCAAGGCAATATCCCCCAAGAGCTAAAGTGGCAACCGAGTCAACGCTGGCCAACCATAATGAAGTACACCGATCTCACCCGAGAAAACTGGGACGCAGATATTATCATTTGGCCAGAAGCGGCTATCCCCGCTTTTGAATTTGAGATTTCGTCATTCCTTCGCAATCTTGATGCTGCTGCTCGAATGAATAACAGTGCCGTTATCACTGGTATTGTGAATCAAGGAGAAGACAAAAAGTTCTACAACAGCATTTTAACTCTTGGTCAAACGCCTTACGGTGATTACAGCTACGACATGGACAAGCGCTATCACAAACATCACCTACTTCCATTTGGTGAGTTTGTTCCGTTTGAAAGCATCTTAAGACCGATTGCACCTTTCTTTAATTTGCCAATGTCATCATTTAGCAAAGGCAACTTTATCCAACCGAACATCAGCGCCAATAATAAGCAGATGGCACCAGCGCTGTGTTATGAAATCATCTTTAACGAGCAAGTCAGACAAAATGTCAATGACCAAACAGATTACATTCTTACGCTGTCTAACGATGCTTGGTTTGGTAAATCGATAGGACCTTTACAACATATGGAAATTGCTCGCATGCGCGCCCTAGAATTAGGGAAACCCGTTATCCGTGCGACAAATAACGGCCTGACCGCTGTGACTGACCACTTGGGTCATATCACCGCCCAAGTGCCACAATTCGAAACCGCAGTATTAAGAGCGGAAATTGCGTCCACTACCGGAGAAACACCTTATCGACAAGTGGGCACTTGGCCGCTGTATATTTGGGTGATGTTGAGTCTAGTGATTGGCTGGAGATTAAGGAATTAAAGTATCTTGAGGGGGATGTGAAAACGTCACCCTTTTTGTTTTAGAGTGCTGCCTGATGTGGAAACGAAACGTTCCAGCTATTTTTATACGCATCCTTTTATTGCAACTGTGCTCAATCTCCCACAAAAAGCAGAATGAGTGTTGACCTCTATGAATATATTGATAAATTACATCACTCCAAGAAAGCGCATTGGCTAAAATTATGAAAAATAAACAATTACTACTTATACTTTCTCCATTAATCCTTGTGGGTTGCCAAACTACTAGTCTGAGCAAGGTCGACAATAAAACAGGCGCTGTGGCTTTGCCCGTGGCACTGAAAGTCTCTGGCTTCAGTTCTCACCCATGCGGAAGACTGTCATTCGATATTGCAGGAAGCGAGAGACAAGTAGCAATGAGCTACGATCCTGTTGAAGATATGTATGTTGGATACGGGCTAATTGATAATCTTCCTCCAGATAATTACGAAATCGAAAGCTTCAAATGCCATGCGAAATCTAAAAGAATATTCAACAATGGCCTTTCTTACTTAGAGTTTCCGACCAATTTTTCATTCGACGTTGAAGCAAACCAACTGACCATTTCCAAAGTCGGCTTTTATGGAGAAGCTACGCGCTCGGGTAGCAATTCCAGCTTCAATATCCAAATGATTGACTTTGGTACCGAGGGTCAAAAAGAAGTACTAGAGTCCTTTCCTGTAGACCAAGCAAAGTCAAACGGTTGGGCTATAACAAACTAGGTTCTTTTAAGGGTTTAGAGGCTTACGACTAAACCCTTTATGACCACAGTGAATACACGGAATAATTTCCGTGGGGTGATTATATTGAGTTTTATGCCCACACTCATCACACACTAAGTGCCCTAAACCAATCACTTCACCTGCTTGATAAAGACCTTGATGCTCTAAATCTTGGAACAGCTCCATCCATTCGACCTTGGTTCGGTCGGTGATGTCGAGCAAGCCTTGCCAAATAGAATCAGCAACCATTAGATAAAATGGGCCGCTTTTAGAATCTTCGTAACTATCTGCAAACTCTTTTAAGTCGGATTTTACATACGCAGACACCAGCGCCATCTCATCTTTGGTCAAGTCGTTGGCTGCTTGAGCCACTTTCCCCGATGTTTCAATCACATGGTTTACTTCATCAGGGCTATGCTTGAGCGTCTCAACCACGTCATCTAGCACCTCTTCATAACCAGCTTTACGTTTTGGCATAGCGAACCTCCTCAAGATTACCTTTTACTTTATCCCCTAAAGAATGAACGTTGCAGTTAGGCAACCTTAACTCTTAGTAAAATAACCAGATCCCTTCCTATAAGCATAGTTCTTCTATGTATTCAGGGGGGAATTTACGTCATCAACCACGCAGCTACTGCAAGTATGACGGGGATAGCTATTGTTGTACCTCGTTCCTTTAGGTATTCTATGACGATCTATTTAAGTCTGTTCTAACCGAACTCACAAATTCCAAGATAACCGGACATCATCGATGCAAGAACAATACAACCCGCAAGATATTGAACAGAAAGTTCAACAGCACTGGGACAACAACAAGACCTTTGTTGTAAATGAAGACCCAAACAAAGAAAAATTCTACTGTCTATCTATGTTCCCTTACCCAAGTGGCCGACTGCACATGGGTCACGTGCGTAACTACACTATCGGTGATGTTGTCTCTCGTTTCCAACGCCTACAAGGCAAGAACGTAATGCAGCCAATCGGTTGGGATGCGTTTGGTCTACCTGCAGAGAATGCAGCGGTAAAAAACAACACTGCACCAGCACCATGGACTTACGAAAACATTGAGTACATGAAGAACCAACTTAAGCTTCTAGGCTTTGGTTACGACTGGAACCGTGAGTTCGCGACATGTACGCCTGAGTATTACCGCTGGGAACAAGAATTCTTCACTAAGCTTTACGAAAAAGGCCTAGTTTACAAGAAGACCTCTTCTGTTAACTGGTGTCCAAACGACCAAACAGTACTAGCAAACGAGCAAGTAGAAGACGGTTGCTGCTGGCGTTGTGATACTCCAGTAGAGCAAAAGAAAATCCCACAGTGGTTCATTAAAATCACTGAATACGCTCAAGAGCTACTAGACGACCTAGACAACCTTGAAGGTTGGCCTGAAATGGTTAAAACCATGCAGCGCAACTGGATCGGTCGCTCTGAAGGTGTTGAGCTGTCTTTCGCTGTTAACGGTGAAGAAGCGCCACTAGAAGTGTACACAACTCGTCCTGATACGCTAATGGGTGTGTCTTACGTTGCTATCGCTGCAGGTCACCCACTTGCAGAGAAAGCATCGCAGAACAATTCTGAGCTTGCCGCATTTGTTGAAGAGTGTCGCAATACCAAAGTTGCTGAAGCTGAATTAGCAACAATGGAAAAGAAAGGCATGGATACTGGCCTAACCGCTGTTCACCCACTTAACGGTCGCGTTGTTCCTGTTTACGTAGCAAACTTCGTTCTTATGGATTACGGCACAGGTGCGGTAATGGCAGTTCCTGCTCACGATCAACGTGACTACGAATTCGCAACTAAGTACGGCATCGACATC